>QMTB01000016.1 GCA_003649845.1 Thermoplasmata archaeon
AATAACGTTGATTAGCTTTCTAATTTCATTTTGAATATTCCCTATTCCGTTAATATATCCTGGATCGATATAATTTAGGGTTATATTAAGATTCGTCATCAATTTTATGTACATCCTTTGCTATAGCTGCAATTATGATTAACACTACCATGGTTATAGGTACCCAATGGGGCGATGAAGGTAAAGGTAAAATCGTTGATTATCTATCTAGAGATGCAGATTATGTTGTGAGATTCCAAGGTGGAAATAACGCTGGACATACCATTAATGTCAATGGCGATATATATAAATTACATATTATACCCTCTGGAGTAATTCAAGGTAAGATAGGTGTTATAGGTAATGGCTGTGTCGTAGATCCAGAGGTGTTGATAGAGGAGATTAATGCTTTAGAGGAACGTGGTATTAAACCTAGAGTTCTTATAAGCAATAGAGCTCATGTAATTATGCCTTATCATAGACTGTTAGATGGAGCTGCAGAATCTTATCTAGGTGGTAAAAAAATTGGTACAACTAAACGTGGTATAGGACCTTGTTATAGTGACAAGATAGCTAGATTAGGTATCAGAATGAGTGATCTATTAGATAGAGAACAACTTAAGCAGAGACTGGATGTTATACTGCCGATTAAACAGAGTTTATTAGAAGTCTATGGTGTGAAGGAAAAACTGAATGAAAAAGAAATCCTTGATAGATATATTGAATATGGGTCTCAACTTAGATCATTTATCGTAGATACCCATATTATTTTAAACCAAGCTATTAAAGAAGGTAGAAGTATACTATTTGAAGGTGCACAGGGTGTTATGCTTGATATAGATTTTGGAACATACCCATATACTACATCTTCTCATGTAATATCTGGTGGTGGATGTATCGGAACAGGGGTACCGCCTGGTTTTATCAATAGAGTTATAGGTGTTATGAAAGCTTATACTACAAGAGTTGGCGAAGGTCCTCTACTAACAGAATTGAAGAATGGTATAGGAAGATATCTACAGGAACATGGAAATGAATTTGGTACAACAACTAGTAGACCTAGACGATGTGGTTGGCTTGATTTAGTTGTCGTTAAACATGCATGTATTCTATCAGGTTTAACAGAAATTGCTGTTACAAAACTTGATGTACTTACAGGTTTAGATCCTATAAAAATATGTGTTAGATATTCTATTGGTGGTAAAGAAACAGATGTTTTCCCTCCATATAATGTTGATAAATACGTACCGATATATAAGGAATTCCCAGGTTGGGATGAACTTCCATCTAAACCTAAAGATTTTAATGATCTACCTAGAGAGGCTAGAGATTATCTAAAGTTTATAGAAGATTATCTAGGTATACCTATTAATATTGTTTCCACTGGACCTAGTAGGAGAGAAACTATTGTTGTATCTCGCTAACAGATATAGCTGTATATATCCATCTGAGATATGAATTACAAGCAGCTCTAAGAGATGATATCTGAGAACTAGTTATAGAGAGTATGATATCTTCTTCTTTTTGAGTAATCTCAATTTTAGTTTTAGGAATATATTTGTTAATCTCAGGGCTTAAAGCTTTTAAAATTATCTCTGCTTGTTCTTTGGATTTAAACTTTAAGTTGAATATAGCTTGCATGATTCATCTAATATAAACTTGTATATCACTTTAAAGATATCGTGTTTATGTATAGCACGATTTTCTAGAAATTTGAAAAAATATAAAAAAGATATAGGGTTAATAGGTTTTGAAGCCTTACTAGTCTGCTTTTCACTAGGATAGGTGGAATGGGGAAGTGGTGAGGTGGTGAGGAAAGATGGATTAAAAAAACAAATTCTTCTTCCCCATTCCAATTAGATAATTCAAATAATTAATATATAAATATTTCTATTTTTAAATTAAAATTTGATAGATTTATTTATTGTAAAATAGTGAAATTTATTTTTTCGAATGAAATGTTCTATTTTTGATAGAAAATAAAATATTTTATACATAAAAAAATGAAATTTAATTAAAAATATTTGCAGTAATGTTTATAAATACATCACGCTATTTTTTCATGGGATGTAATAATGGAAGGGAAGATGGAGGCTCTTCAATCTATAGATATAGATGAAGAGGAAGGTATCTGTAAATTCAGCGATGAATTCATAGAAAATCTAGCAAAGATATTCTTCGAAGAATAAAAAAACAATCTTATATCTCCCAAAAAAACATTGAACATTATAACTAGTAGAAGATACAATGTTTCCAATCTAAAAAGAACCTACTATTAGATCTCCTATATTCATCTAGATTTTATATGTTTAGCAATTGTAGGTCTATCTTTATAAAAAATCTTACTCCCACAGTAGGGACATTGCATACCAATATTTTTCACATCGAATTTAACTTCTCTCTTACAAACACCACATCTATATCCTGTCAAGCCATCTCCTCCCTTCTAATAATCTTCTCAATGTGTACACCTGTTTCTGTTTTTGGAATATAGCTACCTCCTGCAAACTTTGTACCACACTTTTTACACTGCCATATGCCTGTACTGATTCTCTTAACCTTACGCTGTCCGCAATTAGGGCAGATATGTTTTTGACGTTGAACAACCTCGATATTACGAAGTATATTCCTAGCTCTAACACCATATCTAGCTTGGAATCTACCAGCTGGACCTACCTTCTTTGTTCTACGTGTCATTCTGCTTCACCTTTTCTATACTCTCTTGTAGTTTCTTTCTAATCTCCCTCCCGTTAACAATTGCTCCTTTAATAATTTTTTTAACCTCATCCACTGTAAAACCACCACTTAAACCCTTCTGCATAGCATGGAGGTCACCTTTTGCATCTGTTGCAACAGTGAGTCTAGCTTCAGCTACTTCTTCTTCATCAAGTAGGGGATCAAAAACCAGTGCATTATTAAACTTAGCAGCAGTACATGATATAGGTGGTTCTCCACGCATAGGGAGAGGATAGTTTTCACCTAAATCAAATTTTTCAGCTGGAACGATAGCAGTATATAATGCTGCAAGAGAAGCAAGAGATGCGCAATCAAATAGATTTCCATCATAATCAATTACATGTATATCAATAAATACAATCCATATCTTCTCCCCAGGTTCTATACATAATTCTTCCAATTTTACAACCTCAGCCTCTCTTATACCTCTATCTACAACCCGAGCGAGTTCTATTGCATCCTCCTGTGGTGGACCCGCTTCAAAATCAGGAGAAGCTAATGGTATAAGTTCTGCTGATGTTGTGATAACACCAGAGTCAGGGGTATCAGGATAAGGTTCACCTACATCCATTTTAACACCAGCAACAACCTGGGTGTTACCAATCTTTACTCTAGCGGAGCCTTCAGCTTTACGTATAATACCAGGTTCAATAGTAATAGGTCTATACTCATTGAACCCCCTGCCATCTATACGTTTACCTTGTTTAGCAAGTTTATAGATATAATCTTTTTTTAATGTTGGGATTATACTCATAGGTTTTCCTCCAAATCAGGACGATATTTATTTAAAAGCGCTTCCCGCTGTAATTTAGAAACAATATGACAACCTTTCATAGCTAAATCCAATGCCTGTTCAAACTCCTCATAGGTTAGATGTCCATCCATCTGTAAAAGTAGAATCTCATCGGTACGAGGAGCAATAGCAATAGGTAGATCAGCATTACCATAATTATCCTCATCTTTACCTAAATCTAATACCACATAGCCACCTTTAACTTCACCATCTACAACCTCTGCACCAATTTTACCAGCAGCACATGCAACGGGTATATCACGCATAGGTATACCAGCATCAGCTAAGGCGACAGCAGCAGCAGTGAGACCAGCACATCTAGTACCAGCTTCAGCATCAAGTATCTCAATATTCACATCAATAGACGCCCTGGGAAATAAATCTGTAATAATAACTCTCTCTAAAGCCTCAGATGTAACCTTTGATATCTCTCTACTTCTCCTATCAGGACCTGGTTTCTTTCTATCATCTACACTAAAAGCAGCCATATTATATCTAGCATTTACAACAGCTTTCACTGGATCTTGAGTATGCCTAGGTACAGCCTCTCTAGGGCCATAGACAGCAGCTACAACTTTATTACCACCCCATTCTAGATAACAAGATCCTTCTGCTCTATGTAATACACCTGCTTCAATCTTTATCTTACGTAACTCATCGAATCTTCTGCCATCTAATCTTCTTCCTTCCTCATCGATAAGTTTCACATCTTTTGCTCCCATATATATCACGTCATCATCTTTAATAGATTCTCAACCTTATTTGTCAAACCATATGACACTGATTCTTCTTCAATAAGTTTTATAGCCATTAATACCTTTGCAATACTTTTATCGTCTCCATCAAGCCATATTCTACCATTCTGACCGACTATTATACGACACCTAGTATATCTCTTAATGAGATTAATCATTGAACCTTTCTTACCTATAATCCTTGGAACTTTAGAGGGTTCCACTTCAATTATATGACCGCCTCTTATCCTATAGAGGTTACGGTCATTTAAAGTCAACTGTAACTTCTTTTCTACATCTATGAAAAGAACTTTGGCCATAATAGAATCCCCTGTCTTTAAATATTTTTCTGTATCACCAAATTCTATATCCCACGGTGTTTCACTTACGTGAAGTAAAGCAGGATATGGTGCATTTATATCTACAAGCCAACTAGAAGGCATGGCTTCTTCTATTATACCAATAACGAAATCTCCCTCCACTGGCTCATACCTACCTTTTATAGGTATAACCTGAACAAGTTTCCCTCTCCTCTCAAATATTCCAAGTATCATCGCATATATCTTGCCATGTTCAATAAACGTCCCTCTTCCAGCTTTTAAACTCCTCGTTTCACCGAGGAATTCACCTGGAAGTACAATCTTCCGTGCCTGCATGCATGTTCCTCATAAATATAAATGTATGTTGATTATTTTAAAATTCTTGTAGAAACATTCCCTTTTGTAACTTCATTAAGTTTATCATAAAACTCATTTTGCATACCAGCTGGGAGTTTTATAATACCAATCCAAGAACCATCAGATTGCCAGTCTTCTCTCTCTAAGGTTCCAAAGCTTCTTACTACATTGTAACCTCTACCAGTATACTGCGCTGGTATCTTAACAGAAATCCTAACCTTCTCCATAGATATAGGTAGTATACTTCTAATTGCCTGCAGAGTAAGTTTCACTTGTTCACTAACTGGTTTAAAAGGATCAACATGTATACCTGCTTCCTCCATTGCTCTTTCAATCCTCTGCCTAGGATGAGGCATCTTCGTCTGAGGATCCATTGCATCTCTAGCGATAATATCAACAATCCTCTTTCTTTTACTCTCCTGCATCTTATGTCTCTGCTCAGTTGTCAACTGTATATCGCCATGTAATATAATCTCCTTTGCTATAGTAGAAACATCTGTAGTACCAAAAGCCTTTACAAGGGATTCCTCTGATGCATGTGTACCCTTCTTAGCGTCGGTAAATATTGCATCAACAGCAAGATCCTCTAGGATATCCAACTCCTTATTCCCTTCTATGATATCTGATACTGCATAGGGATCAACTAGAATCTCAAAGTGTTCCTCTCCTTTCTTAATCCTAGCTATAACAGCATCATCTAAACTTACCACAATCAACTTCCTCCAATAGCTTTTTTAACATATTCAATTGTTTCATCATGCGGTAGAATATGAAAATCAAAGCTTTTATCTACTACACCTATCTCCACTGCTTCTGGATTAAGTTGTTCTTCAGTACCTTTATATAAAGCTTTTACTCCTAAGTCAATCGCTTCCTCCATATTCATTCCTTCTTTATAGTTATCCTCAAAGAAACTCATTGCACCATTTCTACCAGAACCTTCACTACTTGCTTTATATTCCATAAATGCTCCAGAGGGATCAGTTGAAAATAATCTTGGACCAGTTTCATCGTACCCAGCAACAAGTAGAGCAGTACCAAAAGGTCTAACTCCACCATATTGTGTATACGTTTGTTTGAAATCACATATCTTTTTAACCAAGGTTTTCACTTGTATCTTCTCATTATATGTAATCTCATTTATCTGCGCATCAATCCTAGCTCTATCGATTAGCGTTCTAGCATCTGCAACTAAACCAGATGTAGCACATCCTATATGATCATCGATTTTGAATATCTTTTCAATAGATTTCGGTTCTATTAAACGAGATGTAATACGTTTATCAACAATTAGAACAACTCCTGTTTTATATTTAACTCCAACAGTTGTTGTTCCTCTTTTCACAGCTTCTCGGGCGTATTCAACTTGAAATAAACGCCCATCTGGAGAAAAAACTGTGATCGCTCTATCATATGCCATATTCGCTGGTTGCATCTTTATTCTTCACCTCTTTCCAGATTTTTTTACCCTGCAAATACAATTATAAACTAAATACTTTTGCCATCTGAAAAACTTTAATGTTTCCCCTCACCCCATATAATCTTATGGATTTGTAAACCTAAATACACCTGTAGACCATCTTTTAGAATCCAATCAGCTAACCTACTTGGGTCTACTCCCCATACAGGTTGGAAGAATATCGGACAAGATACCTGGTGTTTATCTAAAATCTCCTTTGCATACTCATAGTCAACTCTATCGTATATAATAAATTTTAACTGATCTTTATCCTTAAGATAAGTGAGATTTCTCATATCCATCTTATCTTGCATATGAGATGATGGACATTTGATATCAAGAGAGATGAGAATATCTTTAAATTTAAGTAAAGGCTTTATGCTAATACTGCCGTTTGTTTCAATAGAAATCTTATAATTTTCTTCAGTCAATCTAGATATAAGATCTATTACATCCTCCTGTAATAGAGGTTCTCCACCTGTTATACACACATTTCTACATGGATACCTTCTAATATCTCTAATAATAGCTTCTACATCTATCTCCTCTCCACCGGTATATGCATAAGTGGTATCACAATATGTACATCTAAGGTTACATCCAACTGTTCTAATAAAAATAGTTGGTATACCTGATTCTCTTCCCTCGCCTTGTAGAGAATAGAAGATCTCATAGATTCTCATTTTTTTACCTCTACATACTTTCTCTGATACCTTTATGAAGTTATCACTTAATATTCAATTGTTTAAAAAATTTTGATTTCAATAGATGCTATGCTAAGATAGTTTAACTATTGTTTTATATAAGCTACATATATATCTGCCTCAATCATCTTCATATCTTTGGAGAAGAAATGATGAACGAAATATATATTACCTTGATCGTCAAGTGTTGGTTCACCAGCAAAATTAGATATAATCTCATCAGGTGTACTCCATTTTCCATTTTCTATTTTTATTGACCTAAATATTGCTAGACCAGGATAACCTAGTCTACTCTGTCCAGTAAACCACAACTCATTTCCATCAGATGTAATAAAAGGTTGATCCTCATTTAAATCACTGTTTATATTTTCTCCAAGATTGATAGGTGTATTCCAAGTTCCATTGATATTCTCAGATTTCCATATATCTCTACCGCCGAAACCAGTTGAATTATCCCAACCAAAATATATAGTATTACCATCAGAGCTTATATGAAACTCTCCTATATCATAGTCTCTATTCAGCTGTTCCCCTGCATTCTTCCAATCAAGCCATTCTCCATCTTTATATATCGCATTATATACATCCACCTCGCCATAGTTTCCTCCTCTAATAGAACAAAACCATAATTTCTCTCCCTGCATAGAAGGACAGCCATCAAGGGATATACTTTTACTAAGAATAACTCTCTCAGGTTTTAACCATTGAGAATCTTGTTTCTTAGAATACCATATTCCAGTTACACCATCTATCATCTGTTTCTCCACTGGAACATTTACATCTGGAGTGAAAAAGAAGAAGAACATACTGCCATCAGGGGTTATAAAAGGTGAGTCCTCTAAACCAGCGGTATTTATCATAGAAGACATTGGAATAGGATCCTTCCATCCATCTGAATGTAATATAGGCGGAAACATATCCATATCTGGAGTAATTTTAATAGCATCATCTGGAATAGCATCTTCTCTATCCCTAGTATTTTCACATCCCATAAAAATGAGAGATAGGACTCCTATTGCTACTATTAAGATCAGAAAAATTTTATTCATAAAAAATAGAACTAATAATGATTTTTATAAATTCCCATGCTACAATTATATTTTCTTTGATAATAGTTTTTTAAATCTATTCGATAGTTTTAATCCTAATGGTATAACTATTAAAATAAGAAGACTTATTATAGCTATATAGAATCCAGTTGATAAACCCCAGTTGCAACTAAGAGATACTTGATTTGTTTCCCCTGGAATAGATACAGACAGATCTCCAGTTCCAGATAAACTACCTACTCCTACCTCTGTAACAGCAGACATAGCAATAATGAAAACCCCTATTGCAAGCAGCATTACTATAAATCCTATAATTGATAGAATCATAGACGTTCTTCTAAACCTATCTATCATGAAAATATTTACTAATAAAGATATACAAACTATAATTAGAAGTAGAACTATTAAACCCATTGCAGCTGTAAATTCTTCTGGAATAGATGCAATCTCCCCGCTTTTAACTGTTTCTGTCATAGTGAAAGTTATTACCTTAGCTGGTATAAGCATGGTTTTAGTTGATGTAGATACTATATTATTACTTCCATTTAAACCCCACCATGGGAGGAATAAACTACTAAGTATCAAACCTATTACGACTAAAAATAAACCTTGATATATCCAACGTTTCCATAGTATAACTATGACTGCTGCGATGATTAAGATACCACTTAGTATAAGAGAATAGAAATGTAGAGCTGAGGGTTGAGATGTAATTACTTCAATGCTTTGATCACCTTGAAGTTTAACTGTTTGAGTAGCAAATGTTTTATCATCTCCAGTTATAGTAAGTTTATATGAACCAGGTGGTATCATAAATTTTGTTTCACCATCTTCTATCTCCGCTGATAATTCTTTATCCTCTCTACTGAGAATTATAACACCGTTAGATACTGGTAAACCCATTGAATTCCATACTTTTATATTCAAGGGAAATTCAGCTGGAAAAACAATCTCAATAGAAGTATCCTTATTTATATTGACAGATTCCTCTAGTGTAAAGGATTTATAGCCTAGTTTTAGATTATAATTTGCATGATATATAGGTGGAAACTGGTATATGCCTGGTTCTTTTTCAACTGCTTCAATAGTAGTTGGTTGAATCATTTCTTTACTATTAACCATCGGGTTAACATTTACAGCTGGAGGTAGACCAAGGGTGTCTTTAACCTTAATGTTAAATTTGTATAGTTTTATATTATAATCTCTCTTAACAGTAAAGATATGGCTTCTAGGTTTTAGATGAATTTCATCTTCAGCTACTAGGAATCCTTGATATAGAACTTGTAATGTATAGGGTTTTCTATTAGATGGTACTTTTAAATTAACGCTTCCATTTTTATCAGATAATGCTTCAGATACAGTCATATTATCATATATTAGAGAGAAACATACACCTGGTATACCTTGATTGTTTTGATCAACAATATTTGCTTCAAAATATGTTTCTATACCACAAAAAATATGGACACTAGTGTTATCCTCTACATCCACTATTTTAAATCCTATGAAATGCCTATTTTCACCTAATAGAGTATTCTCCTTGTAAACTTTAATTATATACCTCCCTGGTTCTACATCTGGGAAACGAATTGTCTTAAAAATAGAGCTATTCTTTAAATCAAAGACATCTCGAAGTATAGAAAGTTTCTCTCTAAAAGAAGCGTTTTTATCTACTGTTTCTATACTTCCTATATGTAATCTATTTGGTGAACCAGATGATACGAAATCCTTCTCATGATACAATTCTACTGTTAGATAAGTAAGGTTTTTACCTGTTGCAGCAGAGAGCATAGATCCTAATGGAAAAGAAGGTGCCAGATGAATATAGGTGTTTATCGAGTATCTATTTTGTTCAGTGATCTCTCCAGTTTGTCCTCCACCACTTATCGGTTTTATTTCAACTAGTTTCTTATATATCGGTGCTTCTCTAGCAATAGCCTCATATCCACCGCTATGAAGTGTGATAAATTCAACTGGATATGATATATCTGTACCTTTTTTAAGAATAGTATCATGTACACCTAATTCATAGGCGTTTTTCATCGCAAATAGATCACCGCTATCTGCTTCTAAACCTGGTAATTTAACATGTTGATGTACACTAGCTTTAACTTGTATACCATCAAAGGTACCATTTAGAAAACCAGTATTTGATTTAAATATCAATCCATGTGTAAGTCCTGAATCTGGGTCATCTATACACATCCAACAGTCGCTTCCAAGATCTTGATCATCAGTTGTTGATAGTATCCATTCTGCTGGGTCAGCAGTTGGATCTGTTGGGAGATTATACTCTTTTAATGTTCCATCTTCACCTATAAAATGTATCTTAGGTAGTATTCTACCTATATTCATCTTCTCAATAGTTGCACTCCTCGATTTAATCGTTGATAGAATAGCATATGTACCTTCCCTCTCCTGATCACCTTTTATCTCACAGTTATCTAGAATTCTATGATGAGCATCTACAAATAACATCTTTCTATCACAAGGTTGATAATAGTAGGTGTAGATGTTATCAGTTTGGATTTTACCATCGGGAGAGGTACCATTTATTCTAACTCTAACCATTAGATTTCCATCTATCAATATTGATTTATCTACATCTTTAGCCCATTGAGATCCAGTGGTAGAACCAATAGGATTTATACTATAACTCATATGGAATGATGCTATTTGCTCAGCGTTATATGTTTCGAATATTGTTGAATTAGGTTTTAGTTTAATTACAGAATTAGACATACCATTACCAAGTAGTTCCCCTTCCTGACATACCCCATATATGATATATTTATCCTGCATTATTTTATAATAATCTAAATCTATGATTTGACCAGAAATTGGTTCATAGAAATAATGGTTATCAGTAACAGATACATGGTCAGGGTAGTTAGTTTTAGAGACAGATGAATCACTATATCTAACTACATATACCTCCTCTCCATTTGCCTCTTTTGGTATAAGAAAAACAATATTGCAAGCATCAATATGGTTTTCATCTATATGGTTTAAATCATAAACCTGAGATTCTAATTCATGGAAACCATTTTTATCTTTATATCCAACTATTATAGAATTAGATGTTTCATTAACAACCCAACAGGGGTTATCAAAAACTATATGTATATCTATCGGTTGAAACTTTGCTTCCTCTTTACTAGTATCTATATGTATCTCTATTATCTGTTCATATGGAAGATTTTCCTCTGCTTTTAATGGTTCAAATGCTATGGAAGAGAAGATAGAGAGGATTAGTATCGCTAGGAGGAAACCGGTTTTTATGTCATACACCATAGAATATCAAATAAATATTATAATATAAAAATTTAAATAAATTACTAACGTCTTTTGACGATTTTTTCTAATTGAGTTTAAAGCAGATATATAAAAGGTATTAATAATAGTATGATTCCTATAATTGAAATTGCAATCCCTATTCTACCGAGAGCATATTGTTTAGGTAAAACCTTCTGTGTTATAGATACCACTCCTATACCATATAGTATAACGCCTATTACTCCAACAAACATAAGTGTTAAACTAAGCATAAGTAGAACGGATAAACCATAATACATCATAATAGCTAACGGGATACCTGTTACCAGTAGATATACTAGCAGATAAAACATAAATCGTTTATAAGGCATTTTCCTAATCCTTGGAGAGAGATTACCAACAGTTTCATATAACATTCTAGTAGCTGCTTCAAAACCTGAGTATACAGTTCCAAATAATGCAAAGAATACACTAATCTGGAATAAAGGTTTCAACCAATTTGCTAAATAGGTGAATATAATTAATTGATTTTGTACAAGCCTTGTATCCTCTGGTAATATATGGTTGTCCGCTAATAATATTGCACCAACTATCATATAGGCAGCTGATACAAGAGATACTATGATAAAAGCTATAAATAGATCAACAGCTATAGGTTTGAGAAGTGGCTTTATTTTACCATCAGACGGTAGATAATTTATTTTTCCATCTCTTTTAAAATATTTGAATAGTTGCTGAGAAAATTCCTCTGGGTTATCTTCATTCTTAAATATACCCCATTTTTTAACCTTCAACCAGCCTGTATAGCCAATTAATGTTATAATTGTAATAGTCAGAGTTCCTAGATAACCTAGCATATACAGTGATATAGGTGTTTTAGTTACAGAGGGATAATCGTTATATACCCATGATGGGAAATCAGATGGTGCATCCCATATGGTAAAAAAATGTGGTATAATCTTAATTAAATCTGGTTTAAGAGATATAAGAGTTATGAGAGCTCCTATTGCTAGTACAGCGACAAAAAATGCTTGAGAATATTCTAATAGTTTATATCTCCCCACAAGTGCTAGAAAAGCAGCGAATATACAAAAAAGTATACCCCATAGTAGATAATGTCCTCTACCAAAAATCCATTGTAAAGTTTGACCTAGAGAGGTAACTATAGAAGCAGTAAATATAGGGATAAATATAATCATTATTACTATAAACAACCAATTCATCCAACCATGTTTTGTTTTAACAGAAAAGAGATCCATTACACCTATACCAGAGATCAGAGTAAATCTACAACTTACATATGCTATTATATAGGATCCAATATTAAGAGTTATAAGCCATAGCAAGGTATAGCCTGCCCAAGCGCCGATTTGAGGTCCAAGTATAAGCTGCCCTTGTCCTATAGTTATAGATGCAACTATTGCACCTGGTCCAAAAAATTTTAGATAACCTATATATTTCTTTATAGAAGGTCTTTCTAATGTAATAGGATCTGGATCTGGGAATGTAACCTGCTCAGACATTTTATATTCCAATAGAATTTTTTTATTCAAAAACTATTTCCTGCCTCTTCTTTAACATTGTTTCTGGAAACTTAGGTTTATACGTCTTCCTTATTTCCCTATCATAATTCTCCTCGCCTTTATCCTCTAAAATCTTTTTACCTTTCTCAATCATATTCAAAATACTTACATTAACCTTATCAACAGTTGCTGGAGCTATCTTATAAACTAGTTTCATCATAGCATTAAGACCATATGGAAGAGATTCCAATCTCATAATAGTTCCAGGTATAGCTGAAGTCCATACCCCTATAGAATCCTCTCCAAATCTTGTTATAGGGATACCACTTGCAGCTTGTCTCTCCGGAGTAGGTCCTACATCACATACAACCCATTTTCCATCAACATAAGCTTCTCCCTCTCCATGTAACATGAAGTAACCCATTGCATCAGACCATTTTTTAATTAAAGGATCGACAACAAGTGTATCCTCCCATGCTTCAATCACAGTTAGAGAATACAATTTATATCTAGCTTTTATACCAGCTGCTCTACATAGAGCTACAAATACTGATATCTCATGTAAACATGTTCCTGTTCCTCTTCTAAGAGTATTCTCTACGCTATCTAACGGCAGCATCTCTAGGGTAAGCTTTCTCTTACAAAACTCAAAAGCTGCTTCTGCGAACTCTCGATCAGATTTCTTAAAAGCACCTAACTCATTAGCTAAAGCTATAACCTCCGGTGCTCTAGGATTACAATATAATGTCGGTCTAAGGTATTTTTCATCTGAATCACAGTACTTCATGCCCTCTCTATATTTTGGTAACTCATATCTCCTAGGAGGACGTACATATTGTGGTTTAAAATTCTGACTATTTTTAGTGAGTTTCCTTATATCACTTATATTTGTTATAAATACCTTTCCAATTGCAAGACTACCTGCTATAAGGAGGTTACGCATAGTCTTTGGAGGTATATATCCTCTCTCTTTTATCTCTCTTAACTTGGTCATAATCTATCAAACTCTTTTCCATCTCAGATAAATTTTTTACTGTTAATAATATCATTCTGATAATATATCATTTATCTACCCAGATCTGTTGTTAGCATTCGTCTAACTTCTTCTGCACAACCTCTAACGTCTTCTCCTTTAGCTCTTTTAATCTCTGGCTCTAACACCGGTCCAGGTCTGTCACAAACTGGGCATCTCTCTAATAATTTAACCTGATCACCTGTTATAATAAATCCAGGGTAGCTGAAAGCTGCTGCATCTAGAAAAGCAAATCTACCTGTTTCACCATAATCAACCGGTTCAAAGTTTTCATTTAAAACCATAGCCTTATAATAGGTATAGGGAACATGTAGATAATGTCCCTCTGGACAATGCACCATCCAACCGTTGCCCTCTACCATAGCATATATGTCTAGACAATATTTGCTAGGTATACCGAGGTATTCTTCTACTTCTTTCCTAAATTCTGACACCGGCAGGCGTTGATGTTCATGTATCTTCCAACCTCCACCTGTTCCTACTCCTCCATTTTCACCGAAATCAAGACGCGTACCCTCTTTTTTGAGTTGTTCTATAACAAAATGTATCAAATAGGGTGCCCCAATTAAAAATATTTTATCGCCTGCTTTCTCTCTCTGTTTAAGCCAATCTACAATTCTATCTATTGTTTTCTTGGATTCTCTATAAAACGCATATCTCACTATCTTTCCTTTTAAACCTCCTCCACCTCCCATTGCCATACTTATAAGTTTAGTTGTGACCCTCTGAGTTATCGCAGCATTTACATTTTTGACAAGATCATATGCAATATCTAAAGCTTTTCCAGCATAAATAAAATTAACCCTAGGATCAGGCATCATTAAATATGCATGGGCATCATACTCCCATAAAGGATACATCATAGTCAATAATGATTTCGCTGCAGTATATTCTGTTGTAGAGAATGTCCTTTTGTCTCTCGGTATAAAAGTATGTCTACCTCCTGTTCCACTACTATAAGTGACTATTATTCCTGCTTCATTAAAAGCATCGATTACATCATCATATGATGGATTTTTCTGTTTTATAACAATTTTTGGTAGTTTGCCAGTATATATATTCCCAAGCCATGTTGCAAAGTCTCTACCAGATGGATATTCCTTGAAAAATTTATCAGGTATAAGAGGAATTTTCTTTAAATCTTCATTGGTTTTAATATCATCAGGCGTAATTCCATGTTCCTTACAGAAATTATGATAAAACTGATTATTTTCATAATGATATTTGAAGGAATATTTTATCGCATCTAACTGAAGTTTTTTTGCTTCATCAAGTGGAACCCTGTAAAGATCCTTAGGTTTATAGAGTGCTTCTTCTACAGGAGTCCATTTCTCCTTTGGTGGTATATATTTTCTTGCCTTCTCATTAAACTTGTCCATATATATATCAAAATCGTCCATTGCTATCGACTCCGAGGTTTATGTGATACATATGTTTCATATATATC
>QMTB01000017.1 GCA_003649845.1 Thermoplasmata archaeon
GGTACAGATGGTGTTTCTCTAGAGATAGAAAAATGGGCTACGGTATTAGAGAGGAATGGTTATAGATGCTTCTATTTTGCAGGGGAATTAGATAGAGATCCAAATAAAAGTTTTCTTGTAGAGGAAGCCCATTTTAATCATCCTTTTATTAAACGTCTCAATGATTATCTATTCAGAGAGAGAAGGAGAAAACCAGAGATATCCAACCTTATCCATGGTTTTAAAGAGGATTTAAAATCAAAATTATATGAATTTTATACACAATTTGATATCGATTTAATTATACCAGAAAACGCTCTGAGTATACCAATGAATATACCTCTAGGACTCGCTTTAACAGAGTTTATAGCTGAAACAGATATACCAACTATTGCTCATCATCATGATTTTTATTGGGAACGCAAGAGGTTTTTTATCAACAGCTGCCAGGATTATCTTAGAACAGCTTTTCCACCGGATTTACCATCAATGAGACATGTAGTTATAAATTCGATAGCATCTAAACAACTAAGTTATAGACTTGGAATATCAAACACGATTATACCAAATGTATATGATTTTTCAAAGGAACCAACTAAATCTTCTACATCTATAGAGAGGATTAGAAAAGATACTGGTTTAGAGGAAAACGAAATTCTAATAATGCAGCCTACTAGAGTTGTACCTAGAAAGATGATAGAAAGATCCATTGAAATAGCTAGACATCTTGATAAATTTAATCCAGTATTGGTTGTAACTCATCCACCTGGAGATGAAGGTGATACATATAGAAAACATATAATGGAATATGCAGAAAGAATGGATGTAAAAATAATATGGATTGATCATTTAATCGGTTCTAATAACGCCAGGGAAAAATACACTTTGGAAGATATATATCATTCTGCTGATATAGTTACATATCCTAGTAGTATAGAAGGATTTGGAAATGCGTTTCTAGAGGCAATTTATTATAAAAAACCTATTGTAGTTAATAGATATTCTGTATATGTTATGGATATAGAGCCCAGGGGTTTCAATGTTATTTCCTTTGATGATTTCGTTACAATAGATGTCATTAGAAAGATAGAGAAGGTTTTAACTGATGCAGATGATAGAAGAAGAATGGTTGAACATAACTATAGGATAGCAAAGAATTTTTTCTCCTATGAGGTATTAGAACAAAAACTTTTACCGTTATTTCATACATTCTGAGGTGGAAAAGAATGAATATCGCTCTTCTTCATTATACATGTCCGCCTTTTGTTGGAGGAGTTGAAGAGATTATAAGACAACAGGCATCACTATTTCATCGGTTTTCTCATAGGGTTAAAATTATAGTAGGTAATGGTAGTCACTTTACAGATAAATATGAGATAGAGATTAACCCGCTACTATCTTCTAAAAATAGGAGTATAATTAGATTCCAACAAAATGTAGAGAAAAATCTCGATAAAATAGAAATATTCTCCAATAAAATCTATCAGTATTTAAATAAAACGTTGGGTAATATAGACATAGTAATCGCTCATAATGTTTTGACTATGCACTATAATCTACCTTTAACTATGGCTCTTCATAGATTAGCGGAAATTAAAAAGATCATCAGCTGGAATCATGATTCACCTTACTTCTACAAAAATTATGACTCTTCCCTTGATTTCCCTCCATGGGATGTACTTAAAAAGTATAACGATAAAATTTACTATGTAACCATCTCCAATAGCAGGTCAAAAGAATTTAGAAAACTCTATGGTATCAGAGAAAACCTCCCTGTTATACCAAATGGAATTGACCCTATACGTTTCTTCCGTTTAGATAGGACAACAGTTAAATTGATAGATGAGAATGATCTTTTTTCTTCAGATCTAATAATAGTACAACCATCTAGACTCCATCCAAGAAAAAATATTGAATTATCTATAAAAGTTTTATATGCTCTACATAAAAAGGGATTGAAAGCTAAACTTTTACTCAGTGGAGCATATGATCCCCATGAGAAAAAAAATGTGGAATATTACTATAAACTTAGAAGACTCATAAAAAAATTTGATTTAGATGAATACGTTATCATAGTAGCTGAGTATAAGTTTAAAAACGGAGGGAAGATGACAGCTGATAGGATAACTATACGTGATTTATATCTAATTTCAGATCTACTATTTTTACCAAGTACACAAGAAGGTTTTGGCTTGCCTATCATCGAAGCAGGTATGATAAAGTTACCTGTTTTCTGCTCAGATATACCACCTTTTAAAAATATTGGAGGGAATAATGTATACTATTTTAATCTCAATGATCCCCCTGATGAAATAGCTGATAAGATAATTAAGGTTACATCAACTCTTAAAACACAGAGGATGTATCGATATGTTATCAATAACCTAGTCTGGGATAATATTTATACTAAAATGCTTGAACCCCTCCTAGAAAAGGTAATTTCAGATTAAAAACCTTCTGGATAACTATTTTGAAGGGTTATATTAATCGGTTTTAAAATTAATTGTTTTTTGTATCTCCTAAAGATAATCTCATAGTCTTCAAAGACAGGGTTTCTCCCCAATAATACAGGTATGTCATCTCTATTAGACACATATATCTCTTTATTTGGATAATATGAACATTTATCTTTTCTACCTACTACCATATCTACATAGGTTTTAAAGAGATACGTTTTACCTCCAGCTGTATCTACATCTCCTGATTTCCCTAGTTTTAAACCTAGATAAGTAGCAATAGGTTTAGGTATGACAATGAAATCTCCTCCAGAATCAAGTAAAGCTTCTATAACCGGTGTTCTGCGCTCTCTGTATCTAAATTTTACAGGCACAATTGGATAATTATAGTAATCAAATACTAACTCCATATTTAATACAACCTAACTTCTTCAGATAGTACCTTCAATATTTTTATAGAATCATCAGATAATTTATCTGCAGGGAATTCCTCTGCTTTTCTCAAGATTTCCTCAATGTTATCGCTATGATCTATGATTTCATCATTAAATATGAGAATCCATTCTCCGGGGTATTCTTTAAATATCTCCTCCATTAACTCCTCTCTCTTTCTCATCGTTTTTCCTTAAACATATTTCTACCTATAAATTTTATCTTCCATCTGTTTCCATCTATTTTCATAGTAATGTTTAAATATAATCTGATTTTCTTAGATAATAGGTGTTAGATTATGAGAGGATTTCTATCCATAATCCTAGTTTTTCTATTTATATTATCAGGTGTATCAGTAGTTGATACCGTAGCTTCTAATGACGATATTCATTCGTTGATATCTATTTCAACGCCTGCTATCATTCAGCATGATTATTCTACGAGTATAAAACTACTGGATGTAAATACTTATACTATTACACCTGGTGCACCAAAACTACCTGTTGTTACAAAAACCTGGATATTCCCATGGGGAACAAAAATATCAAATATTAGATGTAACCCGTTGTATATGGAACAAAGAAGACTTCTGAAACCTATTGAGACAACTCCACCATTACCTTCTATAAATAATGATAGATTCATTCAACCTGTTAATTTAGATAAGGGTTTCTTCCCTAAAAATTGGTTTGATTTCACTACAGGTGTAGGTCTCGATGAGAATGGTAAACATGTATTATTTCTAACACTAAAATTGTATCCTATAAGATATAATATAGGGTTTAATTCAATAGAATATTCCACTAGATTTGATATTACTATAGATTATCAATACTCCAATTATAGATTTCCTAGTGATTCATATGATCACTTCGATCTTCTAATTATAACCCCTAACTGTTTTAAATCAACTCTTATACCTTTGCAGGAGCATAAAAATAATTATGGGGTTCCAACTTTAATAAAAACCACTGAAGGAATCTATCAAGAATATCAAGGGAGAGATGAAGCAGAGAAGATTAAATATTGTATTAAAGATATGATTGAAACATATGGCATCAAATATGTATTATTAGTTGGAGATATCTGTAAACTACCTATTAGACAGACCGATGCGTATCCATGGTCTGGTTATCATGGAAATGGAATTTTAAGCGATTTATACTATGCTGACATTTATGATTCAGATTATAAGTTTTGCAGTTGGGATGCTAATAATAATGGTGTTTTCGGTGAGGTAGATTATAGTGGTTTCCCACCTAAGCCAGAGGATAATATTGATGATGTGGATCTCTATCCAGATGTTTATATTGGTCGTATACCTTGTAGCACTTCATCAGAACTTTCAATTATTGTAAATAAAATTATAACCTATGAGGATGTAACCTTTGATCAGATATGGTTTCAAAAAATTATACTTGTGGGTGGAGATACGTTTCCCCTATCAAAATTTGCTCCACCTTTTGTATATGAAGGTGAGATTACTAATCAAAAAGTAGCTCAACAGTTACCTGGTTTCGAACAGATACGTTTATGGACATCTAAACATAACCTCAATGCTGTCACCTTTAACTATGCAGTTTCAAAAGGAGCAGGTTTTCTAAGTTATGCAGGACATGGATTTGAACACGGCTGGGGTACATATAGACCTAATGCTATACTTGATCACAACCTCATATTCTATTTTACACCTTATCTTAATTTTCTACATAATCAAAACCGTCTACCAGTTGTATTCTTTGATGCTTGTCTAACTGCCAAACTAGATTTTAATCTTACTGATCTAAAGGATTATTTCAAATGGAAAACTCCTATATTGAATTTATTCCTTAGAGCCTCTCCATCTGATTTACTTCCACCTTTTGCCTGGTGTTTCCTTAAAAAAGAGGATGGTGGTGGGATAGCTGTTATAGGAGCAACTAGACCTGCCTATACATATGTAGATAAATATGGTGTCTACGCTGGAGCGGGTTATCTAGATGTACATTTCTTTAAAGGATATCATGAGGGTGTTAAAGTTGGAGAGATGCTTGTATCTGCACAGAATGATTACATCAACTACGTTGGAAAAGATTATTTTACATTAGAAGAATTTATATTAATAGGTGATCCAAGTTTACAAGTAGGAGGTTATCCATAAAGTTACCTTCGAACTTAATTATGTAGATCTATCTATAAATTTTTAGAAAAATTATATAAATCCATCAGAAAACTATAAATAATAGTAGTGATAGATTATTGTAGCTTACAAACAGATATGAGGGGTTTGTGATATGAGTATTGTAACCTTGGATGATCTTTCAAGAGCGATTGCAAATAGAATCGGTGTAGACATAGAGGAGGCTAGGAGAGATGCAGAGTTTGTACTAGATATATTTGGCTTTGATGATAGAGTTATTGATAATGTACTCGATCCAGAGGATCGTCAGCTTTTTTATATACTAGAAGAGGAGGGTATGCTTGCTACTGAGAGAGAGGAGAGCACTCTCTATGATGGTAGAGAATGGCGTACTCATTATTGGCAAATCAGAAAAGATGTAATACTTAAATACGCTAGAGAAAAAAGACCAATTCGTACAGAACTTCATACTAGAAGGAAACCTATGAAGCCTATAGAGGATTTATCTGAAGAGGATGTTTACGGGCAGTTAGATGAAGAGATTTGGACATCTAGACGTCTTCCAGAATAAATTTCCTCCTCATATTTTTTAAACATTTTTAAAAACATTAATAACTATTCCCCTGATTATCCTTTATTCTAAATTAGCAGGTGATCCATTATGGCAAGGAGAAAAAGACTTATAAGTTCAGAGTCGGTGACTGAAGGTCACCCCGATAAGATGTGTGATCTTATATCAGATGCGATTCTTGATGAAGCTTTAAGACAAGATCCCTATTCTAGAGTGGCAATAGAAACAGCTACTAAAAACGGTGGGGTCATGGTTTTTGGAGAGATGACTACTAAGGCATATGTTGATATACCGCATGTTGTTAGACAGACGATTAAAGAGATTGGTTATACAAATTCTAGATATGGTATAGATTGGGAGACTTGTTCTGTGTGGGTTCAGATAACAGAGCAGAGTCCTGATATCTCTCAAGGTGTATCTGAAGGTGCAGGACTTCATAAAGAACAAGGAGCTGGAGATCAAGGAATGATGTATGGTTATGCGTGTAATGAGACAAAAGAATTTATGCCTCTTCCTATAATCCTAGCTCATAAACTTACAAAGAGGCTTTCATCTGTTAGAAAAAATGGGGAGATTTCATATTTAAGACCAGATGGTAAATCTCAGGTTTCTATTGAATATGATGAGGATAATAAGCCTCTGAGGGCAGATACTATTGTTGTATCTACTCAGCATGACAGCGGGGTTTCTCATGATAGAATAAAAAATGATGTCATTGAGAAGGTTATTAAACCGGTTTGTGGGAAATGGATTGATGATGAAACTGTATTTCATGTTAATCCTACGGGTTCATTTATTAGAGGCGGACCCTATGCAGATGCAGGTTTAACTGGCAGAAAAATAATTGTTGATACTTATGGTGGTGTCGGAAGACATGGTGGAGGTGCTTTCTCTGGTAAAGATCCTACGAAGGTAGATAGAAGCGCTGCTTATATGGCTAGATATATAACCAAGAATATTGTAGCTGCTGGTATAGCAGATAGATGTGAATTACAGATAGCTTATGCTATAGGAGTAGCTGAACCAGTTTCATTATGTGTAAACTGTTTTGATACCAATAAGATTCCTACTGAAGATATTATAAATTTGATAGAAAACTTCTTCCCTTTGACACCACAGGCTATCATTCAACATCTTGATTTGAGGAGACCAATTTTTAGGAAAACAGCTGCATATGGTCATTTCGGTAGAGAAGATCCAGATTTTACATGGGAGAAGACAGATAAAGTGGAGCTTCTAAGAAAAGAGGCGAAGATTAAGAGGTAGAATACATGGTTGAATTTGAAACTATAAAAGCTATTGAAGTGAAATTTGGTAGGAACAATTTCATAGAAGTTTCTAGAAGAAAAGCTGTATCTAAGAATGGCGAGGTTGAATTTATAGCTATTGCAAGAGGTTTCTATCTAGCAGATGGTTCTAAAGGGTGGAAATCATCTATAACATTACCGAATGATAAGGATAAACTAGAGGAAATCGCTGAGCTTATAAAATCTATCTAACTCTAGGTTTTCTTCTAATTTTATTCAATTACCTCTGCTCTATTTAATTTTAAACCCTTTGGGCATTTTATACTTTCATGTATCTTTACTATTTTATATGTTTTATTTTTTTGTAGAGCCTCATTAGTACAGATATCATAATATTCACATTCGATATTATCGCAGTTTTTCTTCTCAACTCTTACAATACTACCAAGTGTGTGTCTTTTCTCTATAGTTGTTTCTATAGGTTGTTCCTCTACTTCAATTGCTATTACGTTTCCCTCGTGTATGTTGCAACTATGTTTCTTATCTCTTACATTTGCTATCTTATATCTTCTATATGGCTTCAGGTTGAAGCAAACATTTTTTAGTTTACAATTTCTACATTCCGATAAAGGTCCAATGTATATGAATTCCAGATTTTTTTTCGCAAGTTTTTCTCCTATTAAAGTTACTAAAGCCAAGTTATATCACCCCTGTTTTTTTTGCAAGAGCTCGTGCTGCTTCTTCTGTTAAACCATTTTCACCTAAAATAGTATATCTATCGGGTCTTATCTCTGTTGCACGAACTAATGCTTCAATAATCTTCTTTTTAGAAATGCCTAACTCCTGAGAGGTAGTGGGAGCACCTATTCTCCTAAGAGTATCTCTTATAAGCTCCCAATCTCCACCATGTAGATACATCATCATAATGGCTCCAACTCCACATTGTTCGCCATGTAATGGTCTATGTTTCCTTTTACTTTTAAGCATGATGCCTGGGCCAAGATGGTCGAGCATATGGGAGAACATATGCTCTGCACCTGATGCAGGTCTAGTGCTACCTGCTACACTCATAGCTACTCCTGATACAATCATTGCTTTGACAGCGAACCATGCTGCTTGCTCTACATCTGGTTTAATCTCATCTGCATGATCTATAATAAGTTGTGCTGCTGTTTCAGCTAGGACAGCTGCATGACTACTATACTCCTCGTTTTTTAGTCTATGGGCAAGTCTCCAATCTCTTACAGCAGTTAGATTAGATATTACATCGGCACATCCAGCGGCAAGCATTCTATAAGGTGCTTTGTATATGATTTCAGTATCTGCGAGTATTGCAAGTGGTGCAACAGCAGTTTTTGATACAGAGCCGCTTCTATCTTTTAGAGAAGCTCTTGGGGATGCTATACCATCATGAGATGCAGCTGTTGGTACACTAACAAAAGGTTTATCTAACTCTGCTGCCGCTAGTTTTGTAACATCTATAACACTCCCTCCTCCTACTCCAAGTAATATATCTACATTGTATTTATCCGCAGTGTATATAACATTTTTAACCTCGCTCATAGTAGCAGATGTAATCCTTTTCTCTTTAACATCATAACCTTCTTTTTCTAATAGATGGATTATCTTATCCCCAGCGATCTTCTTGGTTTTTTTACCATCTACAACTAATGCTTTTCTTCCATTACTGATTCTTTTACATAACTCTGATATCCTGTTAATTGTTTTATGACCAACAATAATCTCTCTGGGGAATACCATTGTTTTGGATTTAGTGAACCGTTCCATAAAACCTAATTTAGTAAACCATGCCTTTCCTATATAACTATTGCGTTAGGCTGGATATCATATAGCTAATTGCATCTTTATGTATTTTAATTCCAGGAAGAAAGGTAGATGGAGAATTTATCCTATTTATCTGTTTCATTTTTAGATGTTATTCTCTACTTAGATTTTCTATGGCAAATCTTTATATAATGTATCATCGATTTTAAATTTAACTGGTAGAGTTTATAAGGGGGTAAAACTTGTGGAATACAGAAGGAGATACTTAGTAGTATTTGCTGTATGTTTTTTTATGGTTAATGGAGGCTGGGTATTTGCTGAGAATAAAGATATAAAAAATATATTTGAAACAATTCATTTATCTAATCCGAGTATAACTAAGTTTTCTGATAGTATTCTCATTGAGGTTAAAGAGGCGAATTCTTATCTCTATCTACCTGGTAATCCTATACTGCCGGTTTATACAAAAACATATAAATTCCCCTTTGGGACAAAGATTGATAATATAGATATTGCATTTTCTGGAAAAACAAAGTGGTTTTTATCAAAAGATATAATTCATGCTCCTACACCTATTACCTATCTTGATGGAGAAAAACTAATGGGGAAAGTAATTACTTTTTCAGAGGATTTCTATCCTAGGTTTCTATCTAGATATAATATTGGTGTTGGGATAGAAGATAATCAACATGTAATCTTTGTTACAATATATTGTTATCCCATTCAATATATACCTTCAGATAATGCTATTGTATCTTATAACAAAATTGATGTTCATCTAAGCTATACTCTTCCAGAGGAACCAATATATTTCCCAGATGAATATGATCTGTTGATTGTTGCACCAAATAGTTTTCTCGATGCACTTCAGCCACTGGTTGATCATAAAAATAGTATTGATGTTAAAACGAAACTAGTTTCTACTGAAGATATATATAATGGTATATATTTCCCTGTAGAAGGTAGAGATTCTGCGGAGCAACTAAAATATTTTATTAAAAATGCTATAGAAAACTGGGGTATAGAATATGTGTTACTTGTAGGTGGTAGATCCGGTGGTATCTATCATGAGAAATGGTTGATTCCAGTTCGATATTCTCATCTTAATGATGGTGGGGAATCCTCTTTTCTAAGTGACCTCTACTTTGCTGATATTTATAAGTATAAGGATGGAGAGGTTGTTTTTGAGGATTGGGATTCCAACGGCGATGGTATATTTGCTGAGTGGAGGAATAAACACGCCTCTCCAGAAGATACCCTTGATCTTTATCCAGATGTAGCTATAGGTAGACTACCTTGTAAGAAAATAGATGAAGTTGAAACAATGGTTAATAAAATTATCAAATATGAGGATAACACCTATGGTGCTGATTGGTTTAAAAGAATGATTGTAGTTGGTGGTGATTCCGCTCCTGGTGATCCATACTATGAAGGTGAAGAGGAAAACGCAAAAGCCCTTGAATATATGAAGGGGTTTCAACCAGTTAAACTTTGGGCTTCTGATGGAAGCTTAAAAGGTCCTGAGGATGTAATATCTAAGATAGATGAAGGTGCTGGTTTTCTATTCTTCGATGGACATGGTAATCCAGCTACATGGGGTACCCATCCACCGAATGATGATAAAACTTGGATTACAGGTTTAAATAATAAGGATATGTTAGAATTAGATAATGGATATAAACTACCGGTATGTGTAGTAGGTGGTTGCCATAATGGGCAATTCAATGTCAGTCTATGGAATATACCTAGAGATATACTGAAATATGGTATAAGAGGGTATTTCTTTAAACCACCTTATAAGTTTTATTATATGGAATGGGTTCCTCGTTGCTGGGCTTGGCAGCTTGCAAGTAGGCCAAATGGTGGTTCTATAGCTACTATTGCATATGCTGGTTTAGATTGGTTTGCTGAGGGTAACTATGATAATGATAGTATACCTGATTGTATTCAATATTATTCAGGTTATTTCAATGTAAATTTCTTTAAAAACTATGGGCAGAATAATGAAACTATACTCGGCTGTACCTTTACACGTACGATAAATGATTATATCAAACAGCATCCTCCCATGGATTATTATCTGGATTGTAAAACAGTGGAAGAGATAACATTATTTGGCGATCCAAGTTTACAAATTGGAGGTATACCTAGATAAACTTATTTTTTCTTTTTATATTTATCCTTTGAAACCCGGGAGGTTTTCATTATACAACTCAATGCCTTCATGTATTACTTCTTTTAGAAAATCTGATCTAGCTTTATCGTTATCTAAACTTAAGGTGCCATAGAGTGTTGTATAATACGGTTGGATTAAACCATTATTGTATCCTAGTGTTATGATGGTAAACATAGGTAGGCCACCAACGTGGTCTTTATCATATATTTTAAGCCATTGATTTCTTCCTGGAGTTGAATGATCTATATTAGTATAATAGTAGTGTATAGTAGTGTTTTCATATTCTATCTCCTTATAAACCATTTCTTCTTTACCAAAACTTATATTGAATATTTCTTCTACTATAGGATGCATTATATCGCAACCTGGACAGGCATCTTCACTGAAATGTAGAAAAATAATACCTGTAGATAGATTATTTAATACAAAATCTGGATGTTTTTCACCATTTGCTGTTTGAAATGTAAACTCACTTTTTGTATATGGGTCTAGTTTTAAACAACTTAGGCATAAAACCTCTACTATACCATTTTTAACCTCTTGATAGACCTCTGTTTCAAGCCACATTCCTACTAGGGAGGCGGATACTATTATAATTGCGGTTATAGAGATTATTTTATTCATTATTCTAACCCCTCTCAAAATGTATTAGATCTTTTGGACAAACCTCTATACATTTACCACAGAGTATGCATTCAGGGCTTCTAGTCATATTTGGAACATCTATGCCCATTGGACAGATATCTGAACAGGCATTACAATGTAGACATTCTTTATCAAAGATCTCTTGCGGTACTCTGGCTACATGTAGATAGCTTATCTTGTTAAAAGGTGCTAGTATTGCTCCTATTGGGCAGAAATATCTACACCACCCTCTCTCAACTGTGAATATCAATATTATGAATAATATGAATATTATTAAAGCTGCTGTGAAGAAAACATTTGGAACAAATTTACCAGGGAATATAATCACAGTAGGTATCGTACCTGTTAGGAAACCTACTGGGCATATATCAGTGAACATAAAATCTATTAAAAAAGGAGTTAACATTACCAAGGTTATTAAAACAATATATTTCATATACCTCATATAAGGTTCTATAGGATGATTAGCTAGTTTTTTGAAGAAACTGTATTTTTTATGTAGGCGTCTCACTATTTTACTTGTTGCTCTTTGAAGTAAACCTATTGGACATGCCCATCCACATACTGCTCTACCGGATGTTGAACCGAAGAAACCTAATATGAGAAATGGATAGAAGAAGAGTTTCCATTTGAAGCTACTGTGATATAAACTTTGTTCTATAGATCTAAGTGGACATGCTGATGTTGCAGCTGGACAAGCATTACAATAGAAAAAAGGATAACAAAAACCTGTTTTTACACCTAATGGTCTAAGATTTGCTGATATAAAAATAAGGAGTTGAGATATGAGTCTTTTTAGTTGTACCTTTGGGCTTTTGTTTTTCATCTGCGACGCCTGAGCAACATTGTTATTATAACTGATGCTGCTATTAAACCTATTATCTCAAAACCAGGGGCGTTGTTTTTGTTATTTGATGATCCTCCATTGTTCCCTTGTGATAGTGTAACCTTAGTTTCTTTGAAATACTCCTCCCATCCGTTAGGAGTATCTAGCTTTATAGTATATTGCATATATGTTGCATCGCTATGTTGAAGTGTAACGGAGAGTTGATATGTTCCAGGTGATTTTTCTTCCATTGAAAGATTTTGTTTTGGATAACATATACCTTTATTTCCATTGCATTCTTGTATCTCCAACCATGCTCCTAATATATTCTCCTCAGATAGAGCTACTGTAAAAGTTAAGGTTGATTGAGGAGATGGATTTGTTGGGTTTATCGTTACAGATGGCTGAGCAGCTAAAGTTTGTATCGCATTTAGCATTATCAGAGATAGTAATATACTTGATATTATCCTATATCTCATCTTATCAATCGCCTTTTATCCTTCAATCAGATATCAAAAAGGGGTATCATATATTTATGTTATTAACTCATCGATTTTTTCCTTTAAAGTGGTTTTATCTCCTGTCCAATTAGGTGGTATATCCTCTTTTGAAAAGAATGTTAATCCGGTTTTACTAAAGTATAGATGACCCTGCTGATCGAATACGCATAACGTTGGTATACCGCCCCCTTTCAGATATTTATCTAAGCTATCTTTCTCTTTTCCAAATGTCCATTCCAATGGATATCCATATTGGGCATAGGTATCTATAAAATCCTTTATATCCTGTATAGTTTCTTTAGAGTCGATATTAATCGAAAGTATCTCTAGTTTATTGTGACTATAGTTCTGATAGGCCTTTCTCAACTCAAGCATTTGATATCTACAAGGATTACACCATGTCGCCCACATATCCAATAATACAACCTTTCCTCTATAGTCACTCAGATGTCCTACATTTCCATTTAGATCATAGAATGCAAAATCCTCACCGGGTTTGTTTGCGTTATTGGATGATGTTAATGCAAGTATACCTCCAGCAGCTATGATAAGAACTACTATTAGTATTAGTCCGTATTTTAGATTGTTTTTCTTAGGGGTTTTTTTGTTTCCTGATTTTTTATTGGCTCTTTTTCTTGTCATCTATATTCCTTCAAAAATTTTTTTTATGTATATTGTGCCAGTTTTGCTTTTAGCATTGGTTTTGGCATTGCACCGATTATTCTATCGACGAGTTTTCCATTCTTGAATACTAGCAAGGTCGGTATACTCATGATGCCGTATTTTGCAGCGGTCATCTGGTTTTCATCGACGTTTAGTTTTCCAAATACTACTTTTCCTTTAAGCTCTCTGGCTAGTTCTTCTATTACCGGTGCTATCATTAGACACGGTGCACACCAGACTGCCCAACAGTCGACGATTACAGTATCATATTTTTTGATATAATCTTCCATATCTGCATCTGTCATATGTATTGGTTTATCTGGCCATTCTAGACTTTCTTCTTTCATGTCTTTTTCCCTCATATATCTCTTTTTTAGTTCTTCCATTCTTTTTCTCCTTATTAGTTCTAGTTCGTCTGTCATCAATTTGATAGTATGGTGAAACAACTATATAACGTTTGTGCATAAAATTTGCACAACCATTATATATGGTGAGTGTAATATAGCAATGGGTAAATATGGAGGATATACCTTCGAACCTTCGAATTCCAAAGAATCGGCGATGTGATGAGATAGTTAAAAGTATTTTTAATTTAAATGAGAGGGATATAAAGGTTTATCGTAAGCTGCAAGAATTGGGTCCATCAAGAGCAGATGAACTAGCTAGACATTTGAATCTGGAGAGAAGCACAGTATATAGATCCCTTCAGAAATTAACGGATTGCGGTATTTGTAGTAAAAGAACAGAGACATTAAAAAAAGGCGGATACTACCATTCTTATGAATGTAAAGATCTATCTCAAGTTAGAAAACTTGCGGAGAAATGTATAGAAAGATGGTACGTTGCGATGAAGGAGATGTTATATTTATTAGATGAGGAGAATGTTTGATTTTAAAAGTTATATTATCTTAAATTCTAAAATTTGAGTTCTAAAAATAATGTATTTCTAACAATTTTTACATCTAAACGATGTCTTAATACCGCATTAGTTTAATAAATAGAATAATTTAAATATGAGCTATTGTATCTACCCTTCACTAGGAGAGATGGATTATGAAAATAACAAATCCACATGATTTAGTTGGAAAAGAAGTATACGATGCTAACGGAAATGTTATCGGTAAGATAGACAAGTGCTGGAAGAGTTGGAATGAAGAATACCCAGGGTGGTTCTTCGGTATAAAACCAAATGAGGCAACAAGAGATACATGGTTCAGAGGAACACATAAACTTGTGCCAATCTACAGTGACTATATAAAGGAAGTAACTGATCATGTTACTCTCAACAGAACAACAGAACAGCTAGGCCATTTTTGGAACAGAGCAGTACCCTTTGGAACCACTACATATCCAACCGATCAGCTAGTAGATATGCCAATTTATGACAAGAATCATTCTAGAGTTGGAACCTTCTACGGATGGGTTGAGAGTGATGGAACATACAAACAGTACGGTTGCTTTGTAGATCCATATCTATGTGATACTTGGAACTTACCACATAATGCAATTATGCCGCTTCCACCGAATTACTTCTACCAGGTTACAGATACCATCACTTTAGATCGCACTCTCGATGAACTTAGAGAGTACTGGCAGAAGCAGTATAGATTTAAGTAAGA
>QMTB01000018.1 GCA_003649845.1 Thermoplasmata archaeon
ATTATATACATACATCAGATAGTTTATCCTCGGGGACATAATTATATGTTATCTCATCTAGTAAAACTAATCCATAGACATCCATGGGTTATTATACTAACCATGGTGATTTTCACCATAGGTTTCTCCATCTTCATTCCTAGTATCCAATTTAAAACAGATTTTGAAGACTTCTCACCAGATGACGAACTTGTTAGAGCAGATAAACGCATTGAATCATACTTTGGTGAGGATGAACAGATTGTATTTTTAAGAATCAAAAAATCTAACAGAGGAAATATTTTAGATCCTCAGGTTATAAGGGAAATAAATTCTCTTAAAAAAGAGTTAGATAAACTCTCAAATGTAACAGGAAGTTTCTCTCTTCTAGATTTCCTTGAAATCATATGCTTCATCGAATTCGGAAAAAATCTAGAGAATTGTTCTGATGAAGAGATATCTACAGCTCTTAATGATCTCCTTCAACCTTCTAATGAAAATAATGTTCAGATTCTACCTTTCTCCGATCCAGATGAACCTATAGATTTTATTCGATTCCCACGTATTTCTAGAGGTATATCTGTTGAAAGTGCAGATATTAAAAACTACTATCTAATGAGAGAAGATGAAAACCTTTCCTTCATTATTAAAGTATATAATCTAGATGATCTTAAAAAAATTCTTAGACCAATATTTCCAAGAGCAAATGTAATGGAATGGTACATCTCTTTTAAAAACATGGTTTATCCATCTAAGGAGTTAGGTATAGAATATAGAATCGCTGCTCATATGGAACCCAAATATCCACTATGGGAGATAGGTAAAGGATTTCTAAGTAATCTAAGAGATCTACTTAACCATATGAGAAACCATGAATTATTCAATATATATAGAAAAGATGTTTATCTATGGATAAAACTACCTGATCAAGAATTTTCACTTCCAATACTTATTGAAAAAAGTAATGTAACCTTTGATTCTTCAACTAGTAACATTAAAATTACTGTATCTTTAAAGGAACTAGCAAAATATGGTATTGCACCTGAATTTAATGGAATAGCTCTACCAGCTAAACTCTCTATATTCTCAGCGGGTTTCAGATACTATCAAACACCTTGTTTAAAACTTCCAGGTGGAAGAATAGTTTTCAACACAAGTTTTCTATACACCTATCTATTTAAATTACAATCAAAACCTTTATTAGGTGATATAGCAACTCATTTACTACAGAAATATAGTAACTTAACATGGGAGGATATAAACAACTTATATGAGATATTACAACAATCAGATATGTTACCAGATAAAATCTCTCTTCAATATATTGAATCTAGTTGGAAGCAAGGCGATAAAGCACCTGATACCAATCCAGCGAATACAATATTTTTCATTACACCTGACTTCTACGAAGATATACGTGTTCTTTCTCTCGCTTTTCTATCAAAGGATTATAGTGATATGAATGCGAAATCCACTATCTTCTTCTTAATCCTTCAACCAACTAAAGATTATGATAAAATTATAGCTATGAATAAAGAGGTTGTAGAGGCACTTAATGATATCCAGCTATCTAATATCAAAGTGGATGCAACTGGAAATGGCGTAGTATCTATGGAACTTAATGATTTAACATCACAAGCCAATAGGATTATCGCTCCTTCTATATTCATTATAATCATGATCGTACTCTTTCTAAATTTCCGTAAGATATCCTATGTAATTCTTCCTATGCTTACTCTAGTTGTTTCCACTATCTGGCTCTTTGGATGCATGGCTTTATTTGGTATATCATTTAATGTAATCTTTGTTGCTATAGTACCATTGATATTTGGATTAGGAGTAGATTACTCTATACATTTATTTCATAATTATCGTGTTGAATTAGAAAAAGATAAAACCCCTGCAGAAGCCATAGGAAACTCTGTTAAAGAAATAGGAACCGCCATGTTTCTAGCTATGCTTACAACCGTTATAGCCTTCCTATCTTTTCTAACTGCAACGGTTCCATCTGTAAGGAATCTAGGTATACTATTAGCTATAGGAGTGTTATTTACTTTTATAACTGCTTTAACACTACTTCCATCTCTTAGATATATACTTGACTATCGAAAAACTATCCATATACAGAGTAAACCTAAGAAGTTAATTGCAAGAAGGTTAATGGGTATTCTCTCTATTAAAATTCTTAGGCATCAAAAGAAGATTATTCTGACTATGATCGTTATATCAATCATTTTTGCAGTTGGCGCAATAAAAATTAAGACCGGTTTTGATATAAAACAATTTGCCCCTAGTCATTCACATGCCTATGAGGTATTTGATGAAATCGCAGCAGAGTTCCCATTTTCAAGTCAAAATCAAGAATACATTCTCATAGAAGGAGATGATGTAGCTACAGTTGCAACATTGAAAGGAGTTGTTGATACCATTAAAAATATAGAAGATGATCCATTTGTTGCTAGGAATACAGACGGTTCTCTGCAGATAACCAGTGTATATTCTTTTATACAACGAGCTATTGAAGAGAATGAAACTATAGTTGAGAAATTCCATATAATAAATGGTATACCACAAACAGATGAAGATGTAAAAGCTCTCTATGATTACCTATACAATCAAAATAAAACATATGAAAAACCATCATTTCTATCATATTTTACAGATATACAGATTAACTTTACACCTCCATCCAACATTAACTTAGATTCGTTTAAAGGGGATATAAAAAATGTTTTATATAGAGAGAATGGCAAATATAAGGCAACTCTTATAAGGATATACATTAAACCGGGTTTCATTGTTTCTAATGGAAATATATCTAAACAAAGAGAGATTATTAAAAAAGAGTTAGACGAGGATATATCTGATTATGGTAATGCTAAAGGCATAGCAACAGGTCAAGATATAATATCTTATACTATAACTAATTCATTGACAGAAAGTCAGATTACATCAACTATGCTTTCTATTATACTAGCTGCGATTATCCTCATCATAGTATATAGAGATATACTACTTGGTTTAATCTCTCTTATACCTGTTAGTATCTCCATAGTATGGGTTCTTGGAACCATGTATTATATTGGCTATACTTTAAATGCATTAACTATAACTGTGACAAGTATAACCATTGGTATAGGTATAGACTATGCAATCCATGCTGTTGAAAGATTTAGACTTATAGCAGATAGAACAGGAGATATAAGTAGATCTGTACGTGAAACTATATCTCATACAGGTGGAGCTCTTCTAATAGCAGCTCTTACAACTGTTCTTGGTTTTATAATACTGGTATTAGCTCCTATACCTCCACAGCAACAATTTGGTTTTATACTAGCAGTCACTATAACCTATTCCTTCCTAACCTCTATATTTCTTTTACCGTTAGTATTATATAGATGGGCTGAATGGAGGAAGAAACACAAAGGATATATCATCTCTCCATATGATGATAAATAAAATTTTTCCATCTGCAAGTTATTGAATTATTCTATCTATATACATATGCTTTTTCTCTTCATGGTTCAACATTGGAGATTCTTATCTAGGAAAGTATGAGTATCTATGATTGGAGTTAAAAATCTATACATAATTTTTCTCCCAAATATTTATGTATACCACTGCTATACTCCAATTAATCCCATTCAAATTTATTAAGGTGATGGAATATGAGCGAAGAGAAAAAGATATGGAAATCTATTGATGGAAATACAGCTGCGGCTCATATAGCTTATGCTTTCAGTGATGTAGCTGCTATCTATCCAATCACACCGTCTTCTCCAATGGGAGAACTTATAGACGCATGGTCTGCAGAAGGTAGAAAAAATATCTTTGGACAACGTGTCAAAGTCGTTGAAATGCAATCTGAAGGTGGAGCTGCAGGTGCAGTACATGGAGCTTTAAGTGCAGGTGCCTTCTGTTCAACATTTACTGCATCACAAGGATTGCTATTAATGATACCAAATATGTATAAAATTGCAGGAGAACTTATGCCATCTGTCTTTCATGTAGCAGCTCGAGCTATATCTGGACAAGCGTTATCTATTTTTGGAGATCATCAAGATGTTATGGCTGCTCGTGCTACAGGTTTTGCCATGATTGCATCAGGTTCTGTTCAAGAAGTAATGGATTTATCTCTAGTTGCTCATCTAGCTACTCTTAGAGCAAGTGTTCCATTTGTATCATTCTTTGATGGTTTTAGAACATCACATGAGATACAGAAGATAGAGATGATTAACTATGAAGATATACCGCAATTAGTTGATTGGAATGCAGTTAAAAAACATAGAGAAAGGGCTTTAAACCCAGAGCACCCCCATCTAAGAGGTAGTGCACAGAATCCCGATATATATTTCCAAATAGTGGAAGCTGCAAATAAATTCTATCAAAAAGTTCCAGAGATTGTAGAAGAAGAAATGAATAGAGTGGCTAAGGTAATAGGTAGAAGATACCATCTCTTTGATTATATAGGGGCACCTGACGCAGATAGAGTAATAGTAATGATGGGTTCTGGGGCAGAAACAGCAGAAGAAGTTGTTAATCATCTTACAAATAAAGGAGAGAAAGTAGGTCTCATCAAGGTAAGATTATACCGTCCCTTCTCTGCATCTCATTTCTTAAAAGCTTTGCCAGATACAGTTAAGAAAATAGCTGTATTAGATAGAACAAAGGAACATGGATCATATGGTGAACCACTCTATCTAGATGTATCATCTGTTATACAACATTCTGATAGAAAAGATATATTGGTTATAGGAGGTAGATATGGTGTTGGACAGAAAGAATTCAATCCTTCTATGGTTAAAGCAGTTTTTGATAACCTATCTTTAGATGAACCTAAGAATGGTTTCACTGTTGGTATAGAGGATGATGTGACCTTTACATCTCTACCGATAAAAGAAGACATCGATACGTCTCCAGATGGTTTAATTCAATGTAAATTCTGGGGACTCGGTGGAGATGGAACAGTTGGTGCCAATAAAGATGCTATAAAAATCATTGGAGATAACACAGATCTATATGTACAAGGATATTTCGCCTATGATTCCAAGAAATCTGGTGGGCTTACAATCTCTCATCTAAGATTCGGTAAGACACCTATAAAATCAACTTATTTTGTAAATAAGGCCGACTATATAGCATGTCATAATCCATCCTATGTATACAAATATGATTTATTAGAAGGTATAAAAGAGAATGGCATCTTTGTTTTAAATGCTCCATGGAGACCAGAGGAGATGGATAAATACCTACCAAATAGTTTAAAGAAAACAATTGCAGAGAAACATCTGAAATTTTATACGATTGATGCTGTTAAAATCGCCGAGAGCATTGGCTTAGGTGGTAGAATCAACATGGTTATGCAAACAGTGTTCTTCAAACTGGCCAATGTCATACCTGTTGAAGATGCTATTAGATATTTGAAAAAAGCTATTGAGAAAACCTATGGTAGGAAGGGTAAAGATGTGGTAGAGAAGAATTGGAAAGCAGTTGATGCAACATTAGAAAATATACAGGAAGTTAAATATCCTAAATCCTGGGTTGATCTTCAACTGGAGGAGAAAAAGGAATCCAAAGATGAACCAGAATATGTGAGGAAGATTATGCGTCCAATGATGGCTCAGAAAGGTGATACATTACCTGTCAGTGTTTTCACTCCAGGGGGTATCTTCCCAGTTGGAACTGCAAAATATGAGAAAAGAGGTATAGCTATAAATGTTCCAGAATGGCAGATGGATAGATGTATACAATGTAACTTTTGTTCTCTTGTATGCCCACATGCAGCTATAAGACCATTCCTTGTTACAAAAGAAGAGATAGATAAAGCTCCGGAAGGCTTCACCGCTAAAAAAGCAGTGGGTAAAGGAGCAGAAGGTTTATTCTACCGTATACAAGTTTATCCAGAGGATTGTACTGGTTGTGGTAACTGTGTAGATGTATGTCCAGCTAAAGAAAAAGCTTTAATTATGAAGCCATTTGCTACACAGTTGAACCAAATACCATTACAGAGATATGTAGAAACTCTACCTATACGTGATGGTGGTTTTGATAAATTCACTGTTAAAGGTTCACAATTCCAGCAGCCTTTGCTAGAATTCTCTGGTGCCTGCGCTGGTTGTGGTGAAACACCTTATCTTAAACTTGCAACACAGTTATTTGGCGATAGAATGATTATTGCTAATGCAACAGGTTGTTCCTCTATATGGGGTGGATCACCACCGGGTATACCTTTCACTGTAAATAAAAAAGGATATGGACCTGCTTGGGCAAACTCTCTCTTTGAAGACAATGCTGAATATGGATTTGGTATGGTATTAGCTGTTACACAAAGGAGGAATAAACTTGCAGATCTAGTTAGACAAGCAATTCAAGAAAACAAGGTATCTGGAGAACTAAAAGAAAACTTTGAGAAATGGCTTGCAGGTAAAGATAATGCAGAGGAATCACAAAAATATGGAGAGAAAATCAAGGAATTACTAAAAGATAATCATGATGACGAACTTTTAAATCAAATCTGGGAATCTAGAGATATGTTTACTAAAAAATCTATATGGGCTGTTGGTGGAGATGGATGGGCATATGACATCGGTTACGGCGGACTTGATCATGTAATAGCGATGGGTGAAGATATCAATATATTGGTATTTGATACAGAGGTTTATAGTAATACAGGTGGACAATCTTCAAAAGCCACTCCATGTGGTTCGGTTGCAAAATTCGCTGCTTCTGGTAAGAAAACCAAGAAGAAGGATCTAGGTATGATGGCTATGACCTATGGATATGTATATGTAGCATCTGTTGCAATGGGTGCTGATAAAAACCAGTTAATTAAAGCTATGATAGAGGCAGAATCATATCCAGGGCCTTCTCTGATAATTGCCTATGCTCCCTGTATAAACCATGGTATCAAAGCTGGTATGGAAAAATCACAACAGGAGGAGAAGAAAGCTGTTGCCTCAGGTTATTGGCCACTCTATAGATATGATCCAAGGTTAAAGAAGGAAGGTAAAAATCCATTCCAGTTGGATTACAAGGGACCAGATGGAAGTTTACATGATTTTATAATGGGTGAAGTTAGATACAACTCTTTAACCTTTACATTCCCAGAGGAGGCAAAACGTTTACATAAGATGCTAGAAGAGGATGTAATCGAGAGATATCAGAAGTATAAGAAGATGGCTGAGGAACAATAGTTTTTATATTCCCTTTCCTCTTTTTATTTTCCATGGTATTAGATGATAAACTAGGAGAATTAGTGGAATATATTGAGGAGATAGAGAAAAAGAACCCATATGAATTCCTGTTATCTGAAACTAAAAGATATCTTAGTCTTGAAAGTTCAGAGATAAACAGAGAATTAGGTGTAAGATTCCATAAAGATATTATATCAACTATTGATAGATATGAAAAAGAAGTAGATCCAGCTATTATAGTTAAAGTTTTATTCAATGTTTTTCTAGACTTTATCAAACATAAGGCGATTGAATCCAAGGCGTTATCACTTGGAATAGAACCTTCTTTATATAAAAAACAAATGGGTTTTCTATTTAAAGGTAAAAAACTTTGAACTACTATTTTTTTATTTTATAGGAAACTTATTATCCATTTTCTATATTACAGTTTTCTAGGAGATGGATGAGGAAGATGATAATTTCCTCTCTTGTGGTGGATAGCAGTGTTGGATAGAGCAAAATCTTTAGCAGATATTATAAGAAAACATGAGGATATACATATTGTTACTCATATTGATGCAGATGGTATAACCTCTGGCGCTATAGCAGTTCAAGCGTTAAGTAGACTTGGTAAAAATTATTCAATTGAATTCATCAAACAGCTTGATCCTTCAACTATAGAACGTATTAGAGATGAAAACCATGAACTTGTATGGTTTACTGATCTAGGTAGCAGTATTTCCAATTCATCTCTTTCAATGATTATATCTGATCATCATATGTGTACAGATGATTCCAATAGTTTTTTTCATCTAAATCCACATCTATTTGGTCTTGATGGTAGCATCTATATTAGTGGAGCTGGAGTAACATATCTAGTAGCTAAGATGCTTGATAGTAATAATATAGATTTATCTGCACTAGCTATAATAGGAGCCTGTGGCGATCTACAAGAACATAGATATAGAAGACTTGTAGGTGGAAATAGAGAGATATTGAAAGATGCTATTGATGCTAATGTGGTTAGAGTAGAAACAGATATACAATATTTTGGAAGAGAAACACGTCCTATTCATAAATTACTTCAATATTCTACAGATCCTATTATACCAGGTATAAGTGGTTATGAATCCAATAGTTTATCTTTCCTATATGAGAAGAAGATTTTATTGAAAGATAACAGTAGTTGGAGGAGATGGATTGATCTCAGTAAAGAGGAGAAAAGAATTATACTATCTGGTATAGCTCAGAGGCTTTTATTGAAAGGTTTTGGTCATAACATGGTTAAAAAACTTATAGGAGAGGTATACACCTTGCCTAGAGAGGAGGTTGGTACAGAGTTACATGATGCAAAGGAATTTGCTACTCTACTCAACTCAACTGCTAGATATGGTTACTATGATGTTGGATTACAAGTTTGCCTTGGAGATAGAGATAAATGGCTGAAGAAAGCTAGGAGTTTACTTAGAGGTCACCGTCAGAATCTAGTAGAAGGTGTACAGTATGTCAAAGGAGAAGGTATTAAACAACGTAGATACCTACAATTCTTCCATGCAGGTAATGGAGTAAGAGATACTATTGTAGGTATTGTCACAAATATGCTGCTCAATGATTCCAATATAAGAAATGATATACCACTTGTAGGTTTTGCAGATAAAAACAGTAGAGAGGTTAAAGCATCTATAAGAACTACGCAATCTCTAGTTGATCAAGGAGTTGACCTATCAGTTGCAATCAGAAAAGCAGCTTCTCATGTAAATGGTGTAGGAGGAGGTCATAGTATAGCTGCAGGGGCAACTATACCAAAAGGAGAAGAAGAGAGATTTCTAGAAGCATTGGAAGAAGAGATTAAAACTCAGCTTTCCTCTTCTAAAGATGTTTTATAGATGTTTACAATTTCTATGGTAAAATCTAGTGTTTGATTTACAAATTTTATAGAAGGCGCTTCTGTATTCATAGCTAATATCATATGGGTTTCATTCTTATCAACCACTTTTATATGTAGAAAACCATACATTAGGTTTATACTAGTTGTATATCCTTTATCTACTATTGTATGTAATATGAAATGAGTACTATTTTTAACTATTATAACCTCTGTCCAGTTGAAGAGAGGCATAGGAAATGTTGTACCATTCTGCGGAAGTAACACATATGTTACATTTGTACCGCTGATATTTGTAATAGTGGCATATAAGGTATCATTTATACCTATCATCCTAGATCCCCAATCAAAGGTGTTATTCAATGTTACATTAACATTTGGAAAATAACTAGAAAATACGCTTTTATCTATCTTCTGTGTATCATTTACAACGTAATCTATTGGATAAGGGCTTAATCCATATTGTTCAGCAAGACTGACATTCCATGTACCATATGCTTTTTCTGGTGGTATAGAAACAGTTTTATTCTCACCTTTCTTCATACCTACAAGTGCTTCTATGAAACCAGGTATCATAGAGGAGGTATAATTTTCATAACCCTTTGGAACAGTTAGATTTCCATATGGATTTACAAATATCTTTAGAGCTTGATATGTTCTATTTGCATTATATATATTCCATTTACGAGCTATATCTTCATAAGATGTATCAAAAACCGTTCCATTACTATGAAATCTACCTATATAGTTGACATCTACACAATCTCCAAGTTGAACTGTATTCTCCAAATTAGAGGTAGACTGAAAACTTGGTGGTTTAGAGGGAGCAATGTTACTCCATATATCTCCACCATAAACCATACTTAGATATAATCCTAATGCACCAGCAATTATCACTACTAATGCTATAGCAGCTATCTTCTCACTTTGCATATCAATGTGAACAGAGACGGTATATATTAACCTAATCCTTTTTTTTCTTCTCCAGCCATATAGATTCTATAATATATCTAATTAGTTTAGCTGCTAGAATAGATGTTTCACCATGATCAAATGGGGGACAAACCTCTACGATATCTAAACCTATAATATTAGAATTTATAGGATCTATACTTTTTATTATATCAAAAGGTTTTAATCCAAAAGGTTCTGGTGTACCAGTTCCAGGTGCATAGGCTGGATCAAATACATCTATATCTATGGTTAGATATACATCTCTATCCTCTATCTCCCTTTTAATCTCTTCTATGATACCTTCAATTCCCCTATTATATACATCTAGAATGTCATAGAATCTAAGTTTTTTCTTTGTTGCTTCTTCAAACTCTAATTGATCAGCAGATCTTACTCCTATGATAAAAATATTCTCTACACCTATATGTTCAGATAATCTACGTATAACACATGCATGATTATATAATTCATCTTGATATTTATCTCGGAAATCAAGATGGGCATCAAAAACTATGACAACTGTATCTTTAGGAAAAGCCGAAACTATACCTATTGTTGTAGAATGTTCTCCTCCTATTCCAATTGGTATCTTATTGTTTTTTAATAGATATTCAGTGAATTTCCTAGTTTTCTTAACCATCTCTTCTGGTTTATCATTATTATTAATCGGTAGGTTACCATAGTCATGAACAGGTATATCTTTAAAATTTAAGCCATTTAATATATCAAAAGCTTCAAAATTCCAGCTGGCTTCTCTTATGCTATCTGGTGCTTCTTTTGCACCGCTTCTAAAAGAAACTGTTCTATCATAGGGTATACCAAATAATACAAATAATGCTTCTCTGAAATCTGTTTCTGCATCGGCGAAATAAGAAGGGAAATCCATAATTTATACTCTAGTAATCTTCCTTCTACCAAGCGCTTCTAAATACTGTATCTCTTTACCTGCTTCCAATTGCCCTTTGAATTCATCTGGTATAGGCATATCAAAAGTTTCATAGGTTTCCATATCCATGAGTTGTACAGTGTCACCCATAACAGCTATAACTTGAGCAGTTCCTTTATTAATAATAGGTACACTCACTTTATGAGTCACAGGGTGAACTATACTTCTCTTTTGTTGGTCGAATACTCCAATGGCTTCAATCCTAGCTTTTGCTTCTCCATGTTTCCCTGGTTTCGATGTTGATATGCTAACTATTTTACAGGGTTCATCATCTATTATTATATACCTATTTATCTTAAGTGTCCTAACCTCTGCTAGCTCTTTCATATTTTCATACCTCATCTTCACTTACTTTATAAACTATATCATTTTCACGTACTCTTTCTTTGACTTTTATACCTACATCGTCACCAACGGTTACCCTATCAACAGGTTTTCTATCAATTTCCATGCTCTCTACTTTCTGAGTAAAATCTGTATGTTTTCCAACAAAATGTATGGTATCACCAATCTTTAATTCGCCATTGGTGATTCTAACAGCTGCAACACCTACTTTAGTGAAGAAATGATCTACAACTCCTATTTTTTCTTCTATCATTATAACACCTGTCTAACAGGGAATAACATAGGATGTACTTAAAAATTAGTTTCTTTTTAATCTTTCTCAACGATTTCATATATCGCTTTCTTCCCATGTTTTGTACATATGAAAGCTTCCCATCTTGAATCCCATTCCATAGGGTTGCCACATACTGGACAGGCTAGATTCACGATTATCTCCCTATGTTGCTTTGTTTTTGTTTTTAAAACCTCTACCTTTATTTTCTCAGTTGGATTTAGAGAATCCATAACCCATACTTCTCCATCAGGTGGAAGAAAAGGTGTATTATCAACCTTCATTCTTTTTTTCCTATAAGCTTTCATCTGCTGCTTAAATTTTTCCTGCATTGTTTGTCTTCGACCCATAGATACCATAAATGTAATTTATCAACTGTTGAATAAAGTTTTTGACATAGTTCATATTATGATCTTGCTATGAATGTAGATGAGATACCCATTGATCCAAAGATCCTTGATTTATTTCATTCTCAAGGTATTACAAAACTTTATCCTCCACAAAAGGAGGCTATGTCATATATATTAGATAAGAAGAATGTTTTATTATCTATTCCAACCGCTAGTGGAAAAACATTGGTTGCCTATATAGCTATTTTAAATAGATTATTATCTGAAGATGGAAAAGCTCTCTATGTAGTACCTCTGATTGCTTTAGCTAGGGAGAAATATGAAGAATTACAGTTATTTAAACAAGTTGGTTTAAAAATAGGTATATCGACAGGTGATTACGATGAATCGGATCCACATTTATCTAGATATGATATAATTGTTTGCACTTCTGAAAAGGCAGATTCTCTACTAAGACATGGAGTAAAATGGATTAAAAAAGTAAAGGTATTAGTGGTAGATGAGATTCATCTCATCCATGATCCTGATAGGGGTCCTACTCTAGAGGTTCTTATAGCTAGATTTAGAGCTTTGAATCCAGATACACAGATTATTGGTTTATCAGCTACTATTAGAAACGCTGATGAACTTGGTAGATGGCTTAATGCAGAGGTGATTCACTCTGAATGGCGTCCAGTGATTCTAAGAGAGGGGATATATTGTAGAGGATATATCACTTATAGGGATGGAGAGATAAAAGAGATTCCTGGTTCAGAAAGAAATCCGATTCTTCGTTTAGTTTCCCAGTCTCTAGATAATAATGGGCAGGTATTAGTTTTTGTTAACACCCGTAGATCAACTGTTTCAGTGGCTCAACATCTAGGTAAAATAGTTGAGAAAACCTTATCTAAAGAAGAAAAGAAATTATTAGAGGATATATCCTCTTCTCTAAAAGAACAGACAGAACAAACTTCTATAGATAAAATATTATCTAGATGTATAAAACAAGGAGTTGCTTTTCATCATGCTGGTTTATCCAGCTTTCAACGTAGATTAGTTGAAAAGAATTTTAAGAAACGTATAATAAAATGTGTTGTTGCAACACCTACACTTGCAGCAGGAGTTAATATACCTGCACAGAGAGTGATAATAAGAGATCTATGGAGATATGATCCACTTTATGGTATGGTACCTATACCTGTTTTAGAATATAAACAACAAGCAGGACGCGCTGGACGTCCACAGTATGATAAATATGGAGAGGCAATAACTATCGCCAAAGATGAAAATGCAAAAGAAGAGATATTAAATTCTTATATATATGGAGAGGTAGAACCCATCTATTCAAAACTTGGAAGTAGAGCATCTCTAAGAACCCATCTATTAGCAGCTATATCAACTGGTTTTGTAAATAACATAGAGGATATCTATAGGTTTATAGAGAGTACCTTTTATGCGTGTCAATCTAACCCTTTTACTTTACGTGATTTAATAGATGAAGCCATTACATTCTTGGAGAAAAATGAGTTTATATTATCAGATGGAGATATCTTTAAACCCACATTGTTTGGTAGGCAAACCTCTTTTCTATATGTTGATCCAATGTCTGCTTTAACAATTAGAAAAGGTTTGGAGAATATTGAAACACAGGAGATCTCAGAGTTATCCTTTCTACATATTGTTTGTTCAACACCAGATGTGAGATCCCTCTACCTTAGGAGGAATGATGAATGGGTAGAAGAAACATTAGATCAATATAGAGACTCTCTATTGGTAGAGGTGCCTTCTCCATGGGAAGATGAATATGAATGGTTTTTAAGTGATCTAAAAACAGCTTTATTGATCTTAGATTGGATTGAAGAGAAGACAGAAGATGAATTGGTAAATAAATATGGAGTTGGACCAGGTGATATCCATAGTATAATTGAAACTGTTCAATGGATTCTACATGCAACTAGAGAATTCGCTCGTCTTTATAATTTCAGTTATGTTTCTTTTTTAAATGATCTAATTATGCGTGTACGTTATGGTTGTAAAAAAGAGTTATTAAACCTAGTTTCACTTAAAGGAATTGGACGGGTTAGAGCAAGGGCTTTATTCAACGAAGGTTTCAAAACGATAAATGATCTAAGAGCTGTACCCATTAGTAGATTAGCAGAGATACCAACTATTGGACATGGTATAGCAAAGAGTATTAAACAACAACTTAATGAGATAAAACAAGGAGAAACCAATGTAGAGGAATACTATAGGTGATTGGTTTGAATCTAAATATAGTTGGAGGAAAAGTTGATATTATAAACCTTAATGATTTTATGAATTCTATTAAAAAATTTTCAGATAAATATGATATAATTATTCAAACGTTTGATGCAAACTTGATTTATGGGAGAGATCATATACTATCTGCTGTTAGTCATGCAATTAGATCTATGGAAGAAAGAAGAAATCGTACAAACTCTCTAGGTATGGAGATTTTATTATATGCTGCAGGTGAAAGACAACTTAAAAATGCTATATCAAAGATAGGTGTAAAAGAAGGAGAGAATAAAGATATAATTCTATTACTTCTAGATTTATCTAATAAATATAATTTATCTAAAATTACATCTGAGATTCTAGGAACTCTAGGTATACATCGAGATGATTCTGTTATAGATGGAGATTTAGAAACATTGATAAGATTTGGTATCAAACAAGAGGAGATTGATACCATCACGAAACATAAATATGGGGATCTCATTCTGGAAAAGATAGCTCTAGTAGATGTAATGAAATAAAAAGCCCGCATGAGGTAGTTTGGATATCCTGAAGCCCTGCGGAGGCTTCTACTCGGGTTCGAATCCCGATGCGGGCATCTACTTATTACATATGTAGAATTTTTCTATAATGATATTGATATATTAAGCTGAATCAATGTTAGATTGAAAAATAGGAAATTTCTATATG
>QMTB01000019.1 GCA_003649845.1 Thermoplasmata archaeon
CAACATGAGGTTGTTGAGAAACTAGCTGAGAGGGCTCAAAAAGAGCATGAAGAGATGATTGCTCTTGTAAATAGATTAGATAATTATATTCGCAGGGTTAATGAGATACAAGAGGAGATTGTGAATACAAAAATTAGAGCTGATGATATTCATAGGGAGTTCATCAGTTATGTTGATAGAATCCATGAATTAGAGAGAAAAATAGTTTCTCTCCAAGAGGCATCTCATAGGCGTAAGAAAAGTGAGAAGATGTCTTCTTTACATAAAGAGGCGAATGAGATATTTGAACGATTTAAAAGAGGGGAGAAACTTAGTACAGAAGATTTAATGATGCTCCAAAAAGCCGGTTTAATATAAAAATTATTTTAGGGTTTAATGGGGTAGTTTAAATGCAATGTGAGCTCTGTGGGAAGGAATGTGGTGATAGAGGTAGAATCGCTATAGTTGATGGTGTCCAGATGCTACTTTGTCCATCTTGTATCAAATATGCACAAACTGTTAAACAAGAAGAGATGCCACCTGTTTTAAAACAAAGGCTTTTAAAGAGGATACATAAAACAGTTAAAACTAAAGACATCTATGAGAAGATGGATAAAGAATTGATACCTGATTGGCATATAGTTATTAGAAACGCTCGAGAGCGAAAAGGCTTCAGCAGAGAGGAACTTGGTTTTAGGATAGGTGAGAGAACAGTTACTATAGCTAAAATTGAGAATGGAGAACTTAGACCTTCAGATGAGGTTGCTAGGAAATTAGAGAAACAATTGGATATCAAGCTATTTGAAGAAGTGCAGAAGATTTCTATATCTCAAAATAGAGGAACAACATCACAGGGGTTTACCCTTGGCGATTTCATTAAAAAAGAATGATTCTTTAACAAAAGCATATGCTGCATTAAAGAAAGGGAAGCTAATAGTGTATCCAACTGATACCCTTTATGCTCTTGGTGCAGATATATTTAATGAGGGAGTTGTTAGAAAGGTTTACGCTGTCAAAGAGAGGCCATTAGATGAACCGCTACCAGTTGCTGTATCTGATATAAATATGATGGATAAAATTGCTTTCATCTCTAAAACAGCGTTAAAACTAGTGAATATGTTCTTACCAGGGCCTTTAACCATTGTATTACCAAAGAAACCTATTGTTCCGAGAATTGTTACAGGCAACAGTGAGACAATTGCTATTAGAGTACCAGATAATGATACTGCTTTATCGTTGATATCAAATTATGGTCCACTCACTGCAACTAGTGTAAATATACATGGATTAAAACCTTTAACTAGTATAGATGAAATTGAAAAACATTTTAAAACAAAAGATATCGCAGTATATATTGATCAAGGTGAATTGAAAGGAGAACCATCTACTATAGTTGATCTCACTAAATCAAAACCTATAATAATTAGAGAAGGTGTTATCCCAAAGGAACAGATTCTATCAGTGGTATCTAATGGATAGAGAGGTATATGATAAATACATGGAGGCCGGTAGGATAGCTGCTGAAGCTAGAGATCTAGGAGTATCCTTGATTAAACCAGGTGTAAGAATTTTAGATGTTGTTGAAAAAGTAGAGGGGCATATATTATTTAGAGGGGCAGGGCTTTCTTTCCCAGTTAACATCTCTATAAATGAGGTAGCTGCTCATTTTACTCCTCTCAAAGATGATAAACAGGTTTTTAGAAGAGGAGATATAGTAAAACTTGATGTTGGCTCACATATCGATGGATATATAGCAGATACAGCTGTAACCGTAGAGGTAGAAACAAATCGGTATAAAGATATGATTGAAGCATCTGCATCTGCACTGGATAATGCTATTGAAAATATGAAACTAGGTGTGAGGTTATCAGATATAGGAAGGATTATAGAGAAAACAATTAATTCCTATGGCTATACTCCTATTGAGAATTTAACTGGACATAGTTTGGATAGATATATTTTACATTCCGGTATGTCAATTCCAAATGTTTCCTCTATAAAATCCAATAGAAAACCAAAGATAGATGATGTTATAGCTATAGAACCTTTTGCAACAGATGGAATAGGACATGTAATTAGTGGTAAAGGAAGTAATATTTATATCGTTAGGAGATCAATTGGAAAAATTAGAGATAAACAAACAAAGTTTTTATTTCAGCAGATAAAAACAAAATTTAAATCTCTACCTTTTGCTCATCGCTGGTGTAATAAACTTTCCAGCTATAATGAGGTTTCTCTAAGTCGTTTAAACTATCTAGGTTTTATAAGTCAATATCCTCAGCTTATAGAACAAACTAAAGGTATTGTCACGCAAAAAGAACACACTGTTATAGTTACAGAGAACGGATGCGAGGTGACAACTTATGGAGAGAAAGAAGGATAAAAAGAATAAAGTTATTCATCTAGAGGAATTCAGTTGGAAGCAGATTAATGAATTAGATAGAGAACGCAGTGTTTTTTTCTATCCTATAAGTCCTTTAGAGGAACATGGTCCACATCTACCAGTTGGAACTGATCTTATGACAGCTAGGGACACTGCAGAAGAATCTATAAGATTACTACAGATGAAAAAACCAGAGGTTAAAGGTATACTTCTACCACCTACACCTATAGGTTATTCTAAGATAAACTCAGATTTCCCAGGGACTTTTACTGTTAGTCCAAGGGTTGTCAAGGAAGTGGTATATAGTGTGATAACTGCGTTAGGTGGTCAAGGATTTAGATATCTAGTTATCTGTACCTTCCATATGAATCTTGGGCATCTAAAAGGAATCTATCAAGCAATGAAACTAGGTAGAAAAAGATACAATATGTATATATGTGAACCTTGGGGCCCATATTTCTATAGTGATAAAATATTTGAAAGAGAACCAAAACTAGGTTTTGATACCACTAAAGAGGTTCATGGTGGTTTCAGAGAGACTTCTCTAATGAAATATCAATATCCTTATTTACTCGATGAAAATTATAAGAATCTGCAGAGTATATATAGAGATTTAAATTCACCTAGAATCTATGGTAAAACTTTTAAGGAACTTGGATTAAAAGAAGGTTATATCGGTAGCCCTGCTAGAGCTGATGTAGACTATGGTAGATGGTATTTCAATGAGATTGTATCTGTCATAGTGGAGGAAGCTTGTAATTTATATGATGGTAAACCTATTTCAGATCTACCGAAAAATATTAAAAGAATTATGAAACTATTTTTCTAAGAGTTTATCTACAACAGCTGGGATCATTAAAGGTAGTAGAACCGTTGCATCCCCTTCTATAGTTATATGATTTGCCTTCTCCTTCATCTTACCCCAAGATACTGCTTCTCTAGTTTGAGCACCACTTAAACTGCCATCATATTCTACAGCAGTCGTTATATAGATTGCATAATCTAAACCATCTTTAAACTGATTCCACCAGATTGTATGGTGTTTTGATATACCTCCTCCAACCATAAGTGCACCTGATTTATCTGCTGAGAAGACGCTATCAGCAAGTTCTTGTTCATCTTTTAATAAATCTATGTTGAATTTCCTATGTTCTTGATAATAAAGCCATAGTTGAGAACCTACTGCTCCATCCATAATACCAGGTATATACATTGGTATTCTATTCTTCCAAGACCAATATATGATAGATTCTTCTCTATTCTCCTCTTTATCTACAAGTTTTTCTCCCATTGCCCATATTAACTCTTTTGTAGACCAACTTGTCTTCTCTTCATATAATTCTTCTAGAAACGGTTGTAGTTTCTCCTCTAAGATTAACCCATAGGATTCATTTGGAATAAAAACATTACCTAATCTATTTATCCCTTTCTTATGGAGTTCTATATCATCTGCCATAAAAGTTCCATGAAAATAGTTTCTCCATAATCTCGCTAGATCATGATCTAGTGTTCCTGTAGTGGTGATAACTATATCAAAATATCTTCGTTTTAGTAACTCTACTATAACTCCTCTAGTTCCAGTTGAACATATACACGCTGGAAAGGAGAGGAATCTTAAACAGTTTTTATCTTTAATCATATCTAGTAGGATATCTACTCCATCAGCTATCTTCTTTGCAGTGAAACCACCTGTTTTACTGAAAGCAGCAATAAGATCAGAAATCTTCATATTTCTTGTAATTTTTATATCCTCAACGGGTTTCATTGGTACTCCACCTTTAATAGATAGCAAATGCACTATAGCCTACACAGGCATTACTATCAGCAGAAACCTCATAGGAGGTTCCATATTTAAGTAACTCTGCTTTTGAACCTCCAAGTTTCTTTGCAGCATATAATAGAGACGCTACAGGTCCATATCCGCACATAGATAAACCATATTTATACACAGTTTTTATCAATCCATCTGGATTCAAATTTTTAATCTCTCTAATAGCTAGTTTATCTCTATCTCTAACATATTCATCAACGTCTATTCCACTAGGGGGTGCTCTACCATACATAAATCCTTCATGTGATAGATCACTACTTGCAATAATCATTATCCTCCTAGATTCATCTTTTATAGCCTCTGCTAGTTGATCTCCAACCTCTCCAGCGGTATCTACATCCTGCATAGCCATACAAATTGGTACAATTGAAAAACCCTCATTTTTACCAATATATTGAAGGAAAGGTAATTGTACTTCTATACTGTGTTCATATCTATGGGCAGATTCATCGAGATCAATTATTCCGCCTGCAATTTTTTTAACCAAATCAGTATCAATTGGAATCTCTCCTAGAGGTGTTCTCCATTTATCAGATGGATAAACAGATACACCTGATCCCACACCTGTATGATTTGGACCCAATATAAAAAAAACATCTGCAAAACCTTCTTCTGCTATCCTATTAAAAGAATGAGCTGCAATTGGTCCAGAGAACATATAGCCTGCATGTGGTACAACAACTCCTATAAGTTTTCCCTGCCTAGGCTTTATAGTTGGTATGCCCCCTGGTCCTTCAAGGAAGCATCTTTCAATCTCCCTTTCTAAAGTTTTTCTAGTTCCAGGATAAAATGATCCAGCTGCTGCTTCTCTTCTTATTTCACTCGTATATACTCACCTCAATTTTTATATACAAAAAATATGAAGGTATTAAAGTTATTCGAAAAACTATAAAAACAGATGATGAATACCGCTTAAAAAATCCATGCGGAAGGGGAATCCATAATGGAAACTGTTTGCCATATTGAAATTATAAAGGATGGTCAAGATTTCGTAGCGAGAGTACATCTAGCAAATGGGTCTTCTAAAGAATATAGAAATCAGGTCTTCGAAGATGCATTAACAGAGATGGTTATAGATCTACAGGAGGAATTAGCGGATTAACCTCTATTTAATAGGAATAATGCTAGAATCACTATTATCAACCCATACATTATATATACAAGCATCTTCCTTCGTTTCACCATCTCTTGGAAACGTTCTTCGCATTCCTTTGAACAAAATGTCTCTGATGGAGGTATAGCTTTACCGCAAACCTGACAATGCGAGTGAGGATGAATTACATCAGCCATTCTAAACTCACCTAACCTATAACTATTTCATCATCTTTAACATTTATGTGAACTAAAGTATGGATAGGTATACCAACTTCTTTAGATATCTCCATAGCAGCATCTCCCTTATCAAGCGATATCACAACTGTTTTAACATCAACATTCATATTCTCTAGAGATCGTAGAACTGCTTTTAAAGTACCTCCTGTACTAAGTACATCATCTACTATTACTATTCTATCTTTATCTTTCAATCCATTTATATACATTTTAGATTTAGAATAACCTGTTACTTGGCTAACCTCTACTTCATCTGGTAAACCATATGATCTCTTACGTATAATCGTAAAGGGGATATCCATTTTCAGAGATAAAGCTGTAGCAAGAGGTATACCCATTGCCTCCATGGTAACAATTTTATCAAAAGGTTTATATCTCTCTAAAATAGCTTCCATTCTATCTGCTACCTCTCTAAGTAACTCTGGTTTTATCTCAGGTATCCCATCCGTTATAGGATGTATAACATACGGATAATCTCCTTTTTTAACAATAGGTGCTTCCTTAATTGATTCTTCAAATAAACTCATATTTCTCCAACCTCCAGACAAACTTCTTCTAATACAGGGATAAACTCATCTATAACCTTTTTTGTTACATGTGGCATTACAACTATACGAATACATGATAGATGACTCATATCACCTACTTTCCAACCTTTTCGAGATAAAACCTCTATAACCTTAGATGGATTTCTAAGTTTTACACCTAGTATATTTAAAATAGGTTTTCTAATTATAGATAAACCTATAGATTGAATTTTTTCCTCTGCATATCTCGTTGTCTCCATGCATTTTTCAACAATCTTTCTATAACCATCGTATCCAAGGTATTGTGTTACTGCATAGGCTGCAGCGATAGGTCCAGCTGATCTAGTGCCAAGAAGCCCAGCTTGTCTCTTTATACTTATACATGTAGATTCAACGCTTATTTCATCTAACCAATTCTTATCTCTAAGGAAAAGTATACCAAGTGGTATAGCAGAGTAACCCATCTTATGGAAATCAACAGATAAACTACTAACGCCAGGTAGAGAGAAGTCAAAGGGAAGATGGTTTTCAAGGAAAGGTATCACAAACCCTCCGAAAGCAGCATCTATATGTAGAAAAATATGTTCTTCTAAACATATCTCTGATAGCTCTGATATAGGGTCTATAACTCCTAGATCTGTTGAACCAGCTACACCTACAACGGCGAATGTATTTGAATTAATGTGTTTTCGAATAGAATTTATATCAATCGTATAATCGGACGTTAAATCAACTGGTATCAGTTTTATATCCATCAGAGAAGCTATCTTTTGAAAAGAGAAATGAACATGTTTTGGAATGATCATCTCTCTACCATTAATTAGTTTTTTAGCGATCCAGATAGCTGTTATATTACCCTCAGTACCTCCACTTACAGATAAACCAGTAGCTGTTTTAGGTATATGAAAAAGTTTACCGGTGAATTCAATTAGTTTCATTTCCATTTCCTTTGAACCAGGGAATAAACCTGGATCTCCAAGATTAACGTCTAAAAATTTTAGATAGGCACCTCTAGCAATAGGATGAGGTTCTGTACACATAGATCCGAGTATCCTACCATTTGAAAAAGAATAATCTTTACTTTTATATCTCTCAAGTTGTTTAAAGACCTCTGATACCTTATCTCTATCTAAAACCATCAATAGGTGTAACCATATATATGAAAAAAGATTTTTCGCTGTTTAAATGTATAGAAACCATCATCTTTTAATACCTGTTATTGTATTTTGGTTTTATGATGGAAAAAGATGCGAAGGATGTTGAGGTTTCTGAGGTTACATCGTTTTTAAAACTACCTGTTTATACTAGGAAGGGAGAATACGTTGGTCATGTAAGAAATGTTTTCATAGATCTAGATGAGAAACGAGTTAGCAGTTTACTTTTAACTAATACGAATCCAAAGCTTGTAGAAGGACAAGTAGATGTAGCTGTACCCTATAGATGGGTAAATGCAGTTGGAGATATAGTGATTCTATCATATTTCCCAGATCGAGTTACATATCAAAAGAAGGGAGAAGAACAGGGAGATACAGGTAGCGATATAGATGTCATAGATTAAATCATTGATATTTTCTATCCAATGAATTCCCGCTTTCGATTTGAAACATCATTTAGTCCAGTTAAAGTAGGATATTAATTAGAAAAAGAAAACTATTTTATATTATGAAGATTATATATTTTTATAGTGAGCTGTGATAATGAGAATCGCTTTATCATCACATCAAAGGTTGATTTCAAAGGATATCAACAGATGTACAACAACATTTAAATATAGTAAATGTTAAAATAAATTCGGGTAAAGGTGAAAAATATGGGAAAACAAATTCGCCCAGTAACAATTGGGCTTCTCTTATTATTAACTATTAGTTTGATATCTATAAACCCTGTATTGGCTGATGATGGATCCAGTAATGGGAGCACTGGTAGAGGTAGCTCTATCACTCCTATCTTTACTTTTAACTCTTATATAGATATTGTTCCAGATACAACTCCACTTAACGAACCTCTTGCTATAGATCAATCTGTAAATGTACCTTTAACAATCCAATATTCCACGGATGTACCTCCCAATTTTCTAGGTTTTCTAGGTTCATCAATAAAAAATTTGATAATATTTGGTAGTGTAGTTGCACCACGCCAAAAGATTTCATTAGAAGTTATAAATAAGCCAACATGGGCTGATATAAACATTGCAGATAAAGATATTCTTGTAGATATACCATTTAAAGGTTCTCCTTCTACAAGGGAGACAACTCTGGTTTTATCTCCATATGAAGAAGCTCCTGCTCAACCATATACTATTACTATCAGAGCAAGTTGCGAGAGGATAGGTAGGGTTAATGGATTTAACATATCCTCAGATATAGTATTTACTCCATCTTTCGTACCAACGATATCAATAACTCCTGAGAACCCAACTAGAACAGTTGGACCAAGAGAGATTGTGAACTTTAAGATTATCGTTAAAAATGAGGCTAATAAAAAAACTAGAGTTATTCCAGATATTGTAGGAAACCATAAGGGATGGAATCCAACGATAAATCCACCTTTCCATGATATACCATCTGGTGGAGAAGCTACATTTGTATTCTCAGTATATAGTCCTTATAATTTTGGATGGCATAATGATATTGAAACCTTTCAAATAGATTTCACAGCTCAGATCTTTCCAATAAGAAAAGATGCTCCTGTTGGTGGACCCTATAGTATATATCTAAGGGTTAATAACTATGGTTTCTCTGTTCCAGGATTTGAATTAGTTGTATTTACAATAGCATTAGTAGGAGTAGCATTTATAATAAAGAGGAGAAGCCACTAGCCTATAAAAAACTAGTTATAGTGGGGATGGAAGAATTGAGGTACCTCAGGATTATCCTAATAGTTGCTTTTCTAATTCTAATATTACCTTTAGATACATTAGCTACTAATAATTCTAAATGGCATTGGGATGATACCGCTGAGATAAATGCTAGGATAGATGGAGAGATACCTTCGATAAAACTTACTAAATGGACTTCTATCAATATAACTATTGTAGATGACTTCTTCTTAAACTGGGATGAGATACGTAGAATTAGACCAGAGTGGTATCTAAAACTTTTCTGGCCTTTGAATCCTTTTTTACCGCAGCCTATCCAGAGATTCCTAGGATATACCTCTCTTAAATTAGAGGCAGAGATTATAGATGGAAATCCCAGAGGATGGCATGTTAAGGTTGATCCTACAACAATTGTAAAAACTAATACAGGTATGGTTCATCGTGTTATCTTATATGTTCAAACAGATGATTCTGCTATAAATTCGTCTGTCATTGCAGCTATAAAATGCACTAGGAGAGATGCACTTGGTGGAGAACTTGGTACAACATATATCTATGTACCTGTTAAAGCTGCTCCAACGAATTTTATAGAGATGAAAACCGTTGGAAGTACAACGAAATATGCTGGTTTAAAAACAATGGTATATTTTACTTTAGATGTTATAAATGAAGGATATTATAAGGATGTCTTTCAATTTGAAATAGAAGCAGAAAACGGATTACTAGGTTTATTTAATGAACAAGCTGTTGTAATAAAACCAGGTGAAACAAAGAGAGTAACTCTTGGTATTCTAACACCTGAGAAATTATTCGACACAGGTACAGCAAATAAGGTAGAGGTGTATGTTAAATCATCTGGTAATGAAACAAAGACTCTTATTGGTACTCTAACTGTTATTACACAAGGCTTCTATATAACTCCGTTAGTTTTTATAGTAGCTGGATTCATTTTTTTTATATTTTTAATAGCTATCTCGATCTATATGCTATATAGGGAAACGAAGGAGAAAGAATTTTATGGTAGACCAACTAAACCTTGGCTTATACCAGTTGAGAGAGAATATTTAAAGGAATTAAAAGAAAAAGATCGAGAGAAGTACCGTAGAACCTTGAAGATGATGAAAGAAGAATATCAATCAGCACTATTATGGTATAAAGATTACATTAAATCTAAAAATCTAGAGAAATTAAAAAGTAAATCACAGGAAACAAAAGAAACTACAGAAGATTTAGAAGAATCAAAAGAGAGTTTAGATAAGGAGGAAGAAGGTTTAGAAAAAACTGAATCTAAGAAATCATTTAGATTTATTCCCTCTTTTAAAAAATCAGAGGAAGATGAAGGGGAATCTGTAGTTAAAGAAAATTCTGATGAAAATAGTTCATCTGAAGGTTCTTCTCTTTTATCTAAATTATTTGGTAGATCAAAGGATAGAATGATAGAGAAAGAACCTTTCTCAAAAGAAGATAGGGAAGATATTCTAGAAGAAATACCTCCAGAAATTAATCAAAAAGCCTCGGATTCTAGTCAAGAACCATTAAATAAATCCTCTAAAATTAGAAAGAGAAATCATTTAATGCAGAAGATAGTAAGACAGCAGAGGAAGCAACGTAAAAATATGGAGAAGTAGAAACTCTAAGGTATATACATGAAAGGAAAATAGTAATATAGTATACAATTTATTAAAAAAGAAAATATTTAAACTATGTTAGACATTATATTATCTAGATGAAACATAGTTTGAGGCGAAATATAGCAATAAAACCCAGAGATAAACAGGAATATAGATTTCTGCATGGTAAAAACCTAGGTATACTTACCTTTATTATAGTTTTATCCCTAGTTTTAATGGGAGTGCAAGGTTCAGGGGCAACTCCAGAGAAAGGATTTCATCCCTTTCATCAATATATGAAAATAGAATATGATTCATCTGTATTCAATCAAACCTTCGATATTCATAAGGCAATCAATGTTCCAATAAAAATTACTTATTGGACTGATATGAGAGGTAACCTACTGAAATGGATGAGCTATATACCCGGCCCTTTCTGGATGATAAAAAATAAGATACTCTTTGGGAAAAGGATGCCTCAGCAGCTTATCTATCTTAATATAACAGATAAACCAGATTGGGCTGATGTAAGAATAGTGCAACCAATAGTACCAATGGATATTCCAACAGTAGATGTATCAAGAGGTTATGAAGCTACTCCAGAGATAGGAGAAACAATAGTTTTTAATTCAAGTATAATAGTATCACCATTGGAAGAGGCGCCTTCTAAACCCTATTCTATAGGTGTAACAGTTAGATGTCCAGAGATGGGATTATTTGGGGAATCTATCTTTGAGAAGAAGATAACTTTTAGACCAAAGTTTCTACCAAAGATACAGATAAAACCAGAGGATCCGATACAAATAGCTTTACCTCATGAGGCAGTAAATTTTAGAATTGAGGTGACAAATTATGCCAATAAGAAGATGCGTATTCAACCTGATATAAAGGGTTTATCGAAAGAATGGAGTCCAACAATAAATCCACCTTTTGTAGATATTGAACCGGGCGAAGGAGGAGTATTTTATCTCTCTCTGTTTACTCCATATGATTTTGGTTGGCATGATGCTACACAGACTTTTAAGATTAATTTTACTGCAACTTCTTTTCCAATAGATAATAATAGTATAACAGGAGGCCCATATCAGATAACTTTGACAGTGAATAACTATGGTTTTGCTTTACCTGGTTTTGAATATCTAGGTGTTATAGCAGCAATGCTAATAGTGCTAGTTATAAAAAGATATAGGGGGAGAGGTAGATGAGGATAACTACTTGTATACTATTGTTTTCCATGCTTTCATTATCTTTATTTTCCTCCACTATACATGTTATAGCAGAAAACGACGAAACAGAACCCTCAGAAGTAAATATGTATGTAGACGGTGGTATACCTACTGTACAAACTTCTAATTGGACAAATATAAACCTGATTATAGTGGATAGAACTGGAATAGATTGGGAGCGTTTCCAAGAGCAATTTAGTTGGCAGGTGAAATGGTTATGGCCTGTTACACATCCAGAGTGGAGGAGATTCCTAGGTTATACTACATTAAAAGTTGAACCTAGTGTCGGAGAAGGTAATCCCAGTGGTTGGCATCTAAAATTTAATAGAAGTACACTACCAGATACAACAACAGGTCACGTTCATAAAGTACAGTTACAAGCGATGGTTGATGACACCACTGTAGATTATAGTATAGTAGTGAGGATAAAATGTACTAGATATGATGTATTTGGAGATATAATGGGCGTCTCATATCTTTATCTTCCTTTAAAGGCTATGCCGTTGAGTAATATAAAAATGGCTGTAGATACAACAGAGAAAACCGCTCCACCTAAAAGTATAACAAACTTTCAATTTGATATCACCAACGAAGGTAACTATAGAGAGATGTTTGGATTTAAAGTTGAAAGTAAAGAAGGTCTTATATCTCTTTTAAATACACAGACTATAGTATTAGAACCAAAGGAAACAAAAAAAGTTAATCTAAAAGTGTTTACACCATCTGTATTTTTGGATTTCGGTACACCTCGTGAGATAAATATCTATGCTTATTCCTATGAAACTAATACTACTATACCTCTAGGTAGTATAACAGTTGTAACCCAGGGTATATATATTTCGCCATTAACGGGAATAATAGCTATACCTATATTTATCCTATTTTTACTGCTGTACCTCCTATATCGATATTGGGAGAGAAGAGAACAGGAGGAGTATGGTAGGCCAACTAAACCTTGGCTTATACCAGTTGAGAGGGAGTATCTGCAGGAACTTAAAAAGAAGGATTATAAAGAATACCGTAGAACCTTGAAGATGATGAAAGAAGAATATCAATCAGCAATGTTATGGTATAAATATTCTATAAAAGAAAAATCTGAGGGTATGTTTTTACCATTATTAGGTAAAACCTCCGGTAAAATAGAGGAAGAAAAGAAAGCAGAGGAAACAAAAACTTTAGAAAAGGAAGAAGAAGCTTTAGGGAGACCCATTGAGAATCTCTCAAATAAGGAAGATAAAAAATCGGTTCTATCCAAACTGCTCTCTAAATTAACAGAAGAGTCACCTGAAGAAAAATCAGTTGAAGAAAAACCATTAAAAACTGAAAAAGAGGAACTTGAATCTACAGAAGTTTCTGATATAAAACAAGAGAAACAAATTTTAGAAAAATCTTGGAGAGAGAAGGAGAAAGAAAAACGTGTACGGAGAATCAAGAGAGAACAAGAGAAGCAGAAGCGAAAACTTGTGAATAAGATATAAACTATGTCTTTTTATTCATGACATGTGCTTATTTAGAAAGAAATTTTTCTTCATGCAATTGAAATTAGAAACCATTCTATAGATAGGCTGCTAGCTGAATCGACTAAATTTTTAGTTTATCCATATATACATTCAATTAATTTGAAATGAAAATTATTTAAATTATGTCATCTATTCTATTAATGTTTAAGAAACTCTAATTGGGAGAGGTAGAAGATATGAGGGGTTATATACAAATTGGGAGGAAGACAATTTTGGTTTTCTTCTTCATATTATTGATATTACTCCCCAGTAGCATGCAGAGTTTAGCTGATCCTTTGGAAGATTCAGAAGATAAAAAATCTGAGAGGAAATTTCATCCATTTCATCAGTATATAGAAATCCAATATGATCCATCTATATTAAATCAAACTCTAGATATCCACAAGTCAATTAACCTACCTATAAAAATTACTTATTGGACCGATATGAGAGATAATCTACTCTGGTTCATGAAAACATTCGGCTGGATGATTAGAAATAAGTTACTTTTTGGAAAAGGTTTTCCGCAGCAGTATATCAACCTTAGTATAACTGATAAACCGGATTGGGCTGATGTGGGGATATTGCAACCTTCTATCCCTGCAGATATCCCAACAGTAGATACCTCCAAGAAGATTACGTTCCCTCCAAGTGGAGTTTTTAGTCTCATCTCTAGTATCATCATTTCACCATTAGAGGAGGCGCCTTCTAAACCCTATTCTATAGGTGTAAGAGTTAGATGTCAGGATATGGGGCTACTTGGAGAAGCTGTTTTTGAGAAGAAGATAACTTTTAGACCAAGGTTTCTACCGAAGATACAGATAAAACCAGATGAAACTGTAAAAATGGTTTTACCGCATGAGGCGGTAAATTTCAAAATAACTGTGACAAATTATGCGAATAAAAAAATTAGAATACAACCAGAGTTAAAGAATCTACCAGATAGATGGAAACCAACTATAAATCCCTCTTTTATGGATATAAATGCTAGTATTAACGGTTCATTCTATAGTGGATCCTTCTATTTTTCAGTATTTGCTCCATATGATTTTGGTTGGCATGATGCTACACAGACTTTTAAGATAAATTTTACAGCAACTTCTTTTCCAATAGATAATAATAGTATAACAGGAGGCCCATATCAGATAACTTTGACAGTGAATAACTATGGTTTTGCTTTACCTGGTTTTGAATATCTAGGTGTTATAGCAG
>QMTB01000020.1 GCA_003649845.1 Thermoplasmata archaeon
CTGCATATACATCCTCCAAACCTGATTCACCCTACGTTTAGAGATCTTTAATGCCCCAGCTATACTCCTTGCTACTCATACCCTCCCTTCTTTCGTTTTATAAGCCACCTTATCCTCCTCCTAGTAAGCTTCATATTTTTAGATGTAGAACCAGGAGGAGTTGATAAGATGGGAAATATTTTTGGGACTACACACTAAAAACAAATGAAATAAAGCAGAAAAAGATTTCATAGAACAATTCTCAATATTAAATCGGATACTACAGATATTCTAGAGGAAGATTATAATCTAAAATTCCTTCTTTTTTTCTTTCTTTAACTCTGCTTTAATCCTCTTCTTCTCAAGTTTTAATCTTTCCTTCTCTAATTTAAAATCCTCTCCACTAGCACCTCCTTTTATCCTATCAAACTCATTTTTATATTTATATGTAAATGATAATGAGATCAAAATGTAGATGATGAGGATCAATCCTAAAGGTAAAACTATTAGATAAGGTATAGGTAGAAGGATCCTGAGGGCTAGTAGTATAGATAGTAGTGTAGTCCCAGCCCATGCATGATGTTTATACAACCTATATCTACTCATTAATTTTACCTGATATTTTTTCTGCTACAGATACACATGCTAGGTAATCATCTAAAGTATGAATTATAGAGGTTATAGATTTACTTTTAATATTTGCTATAATCTTATTATCTTCTACATGTGATTCAATGAAACCATTGTTATCAATGGTAACAGCCTTGTAGATATTCTCTGCTTGTATATTATCTTTGAAATCCAATATGAGTTTGCATTCTACCTCCATCTATCATGCCTCTTCAAATTATCCAATCTGTTTTCTAAGTATATCATCTAATTCTTCTAAGAAAAACTCTTCCTTATCTAGTGGTATGGTTGCTCCTGCAGCTATCTTATGTCCACCTCCATGTCCATCTACTTTCATAGCTATCTCGCGCATAGCAAGTCCAAGGTTTAATCCTTTTTCTGTTAATCTCTGGTTTCCCCTACTAGAGATATGTAATTCATCTTTATGTCTAACCAACGAAATTAAAGGTTTTTTATCATCAAATAGATAGTTTACAGCGATACCAGCTATAACTCCACTACGAGAACTATCTTCACTGTAGAAATAGCGATAATATTTTCTTTCCTCTGCACCTTGTAATTCTAATTTCTGTAGTTCATCTAATAAAAGCTGATTATAATCTCTATGGAAAGATAAAGACTCTCTATATGCTTCTTCATCTCCTATGCAAACAGCGAATCCTAGGTCTCTCTGGTTTCCTTTTCCACAAGCATCTATTATATCAGAGAAACCCTCTATCTCCCCATGTGTTAGTTGAGAGCTATATCTCTCTCTAATCACTGTATCCAATATTATAGGTGTGCAACCTGTTTTCATCAATATCAATAATAGATAAGAATACAATTTTTTCTTTTGAATCTCCGATAGAGTTTCAAGATTTTGATCTGGATCTATATGTAATCTCATCAGCAAATGTTTTATTCCATCTCTATTCCCAGAGATGCCTGGATAATATGGATCTACGGTATAGTATAATGCATCCTCAATGGTTTCTCCAATAGATTTTATACCTTTATACATTGTAACTTGTTTAGAATCAACTGCTTCTTCCACTATCTCCTTATTGAAACCTTTTATACCACCAATATATTGTTTATCACCTGTTATACCTGTAAGCGCTAATGGTATAAGATCTCTATTTTTACTATTTAGAATACTAGAAAAAACATAACTTAGACTAGCGCCGCAGGCCTCTGAATCACCTTTTATATCACATAGATTAGCATTAATCTCCAGTATATTATCTATAGGAGTATGATCTAGAGGTTGATGATGATCTAAAATAATTATTCTACTATCAAAATCTTTGATAATAGGTATCTGTCCGCTTCCCATATCGGAGAATATAATAAATTCATTCCTCTCTCTTCTAACTCTTTCTAGTCCATCTGTAAAAGGATTTCTCATAAGAGATACATGTACATCAAAACCCTCTCGGTATAAAGCTATAAATAGTATAGAAGCTGCTGATATACCATCAGCATCATAATGGGATACCACTCGAATTTTATCAGTATTAGATCTATGTATCCAGCTAACTGCTTCTTCAAATAGTTTCTGCAATTTTGAATTCATAGGTTTATACCTTAAAAGATCTACTCGAACATTAACCTTGCCTGCTGTGGACTATACTTCCAATCCTCTGGTAGGCGACCCGTGGATTTATAATACTTTATTAACCTACGTATCTTTGACTCAGTGAGCTGAAGGTTTCTCTTATTCGAGAAGTCTTTCTTATGTATCTCAAGATGATTCCTGATCTTCAAAGCCCTCTTGATTAGATTTGTGAGATCCTCCGGTATCTCAGGTAGAAGATTATTTTCACTGAGTATCTTCGTTATTTTTTTTCCTGTAGCTACTTTAACATCTGGAACAGCATATTGATCTCTAAGTATTATACCTATCTCACTACTAGATCTACCAGCTTTTGCAAGTTCTATTATCTTAGCCTCTATCTCTCTGGGTCTTAATGCACTCCACTCAGGATGTTTTTCTCTATCATATCTCCTAGTGGAACCGGATTTACCTCTTCGTCTAGCATGTATTCGTGCCATTGCTCAACTCCTCTACTATATAGAGTAGACTTCGAATACGCTACCAGTATTTAAATATAAGGGATGAAGTTTATTTAATCTTCTTAAATCTTGCCCCGAGTTTCTTCATAACCTTCGGTAGCGTAGTATATTCCATATCCTGCATTGGCAATCTATGTGGTTCAAAGGGGCCATGCTGTCTCATATAATCTGTTATATGTAAAGCTTCTTCTCTAATTCTATCAAAGGCAGGATCTTTAAATAGATCAAGAGGTGCAGTGAGTTTTCCATTTCTAAGTTGGAATCCTAAAGCTATAACCCTTGGTGGTCCATCGAATCGAGTACACTGCGCCTGTTCTACAGATACTGGCATAAGAGGACCATTATGAGAACCACGCATCCAACCAGATACTAGATGTGCTTTAGAGAATCCTTCTAATACCTCTCCAACAGCTGGTAAACCAGATTGAGCTCTTACTACTCCAACTGGATCATCCTTACCAACATACTCCCCTGCAATCTGATATAACTTCTCTGTTGATATAGCAGCTACAGGTTCATCATCTGGTAGTTTACCACCTTCTTTAGGGAATACTCTTTTTATTACAAACCTTGATTTAGCACCTATTAAGGCTAATAAATCATACATCTCCTCAGGTGTCTTCATAAAAACATGTTTATGTTCCATTATATCCCATACTTCAAATACAAAACCTTCATGTAAAGAAGGATCTATCACTAAACCCGCGGTATTAAAAGGATCTGCAAATATCTTAAAAATAGGATAGTTAAAAGCGCCTGGCTCTGTTTTATCCATCATAAAAGCTATAACTGGTTCTGCCTTTCGTTCTGTAAACTCCATTTCTGCTACACCAGGACCCATACCTCTGACATTACCAGAGAACGCATCAACTAATAGATCTTGACCAGCACCATATAAACCTAGATCCCTAGCTACCTCTGTTGCCGCACAGAATGTATCCCATGCAAGCTGATGAATTTCTCTACTATCCACTCCGTTAGTATGAGTCATTATAAGCTCTAAGTCATCCCCACAATGAGTTACATGGAAATCTATTATAAGTTTTGAACGCCTAGCCTCTGTAAGTTGTTTTGTAGCTACCTTTTCCAACTCAGGATGAACCTTTGCATGACCAGGGCATCCTCCAACATCTGCTTTAATAATACTGAAAGTAGTCTTCATATTGGAACCTCCTCATCTCTGGTATGAAAAAGATGTTTAAAAGATTTGCCACCAGGTAGAATAAATTAGGTATTCTATAGTATATAGATGAGGAGGATATCCTATTTTTATCCTGTATTTAATTCTATCTCTTCACCAAAACTATATCTCTATATCAAAAACTATAAATTAAATGTTATATTTAAATAAAAAGAGGAGAGAGGGTTTATTCATACCCACCTATTTTTAAACTTGGATCTCCAAGTAGTACCCATTGTTCAACGGTTTTGCAATCTGTTTGATCTTTCATACCAGGATAAACCATTAGATACATAGAAATCGCATCTTTCCAAGCATCCCCTAGGTATTCAACGTGATTTATTCCAATAGATTTGAAGAATAATGTTTCAAGATAACCGCCGTATCCTTCGATGCAATCAGGATCATCAATACCATCTCCATCTAAATCGCCACTGTTACCTGTTTTACCATATCCTGTACCTGTATTGCCAATAGTAGCGATTGCACCACCTTGTTTTTGACGTACAAAGAACCAACTGAAACACTCTGGGAGAGGTGTATAAACGCTTCCTTCAAAACGTTTAAACGCTTCTATACCAGTTTTAAGATATATTTTGTTAATCCAATAGTTTAGAAAAGTGGTTAATGTTACATTAAACTCGCTATTATGACATCCACCGATTACTACAATTGGATCTTTATAACCATTACTCATACCTGTCATATGATACCACCAGATACCCTGTGCGCGTTTATTCTTCTCAAATGGTCCTCCGACCCAATGGGTATTCCAAAGCTCTGGGCTTCCATGTCCTGCGAAATGAACGAAACCACAACCATTAGATATAGTTGAAACAATATCCTTAGCTACTGGTATAAGATCACCGGAATCTCTATTTGAAGCCCAAATTTTTATCGCTTCAAAACCATCGTCAGCGAGATAATCATAAGATTTCTGTGTTTCAATCTCCCCTTCTACATATTTATCTATATCATCAAAAGTATCTCCACCAACTAGTACAAATCTTTTGAACCAGTCGCTACCATAGGTTTCAGATTCATATGTAATTATCTTATCAACCATTGTTTCTACTTCATCTATACTTCTACAAGCAAGTCTACCAACTGCTACATCTGGAAATAGATCGATTATATCTTTATGGGATGCAAAGGTTTTAAAACTTCCAAAAATACCATCGCCATTGGAATCCCAACTTGAGAAGTTACCATTGCTATCATAGATATCAGCATAATAGAGATCACTGATCATCCCTGGGTCATAGGTTGTTATAACATTTGAGTATCTAACAGGTAGATACCAGTCTTTACTACCCTGATTTTTGTCATCACGGTCATCTGCTTTAAAAACTGATTTTAAGCCACCTACTAGCAATACATATTTGATACCATAGGTTTCAATCATATCTTTAATACAATATTTAATCTGCTCTGGTTTATCTACACCTTGATATTCTTGATATATCTCCTCTGTTGTCTTTAGGATAGTTCTAATACCAACATTATTCTTATGTTCCACCAATGGTTGTAGTGCTTGTGAGAATACCTGTGGTGCTATAATTAGAAGATCATATTCATCTGGAAATGTCAGAGATTTAACCGGTGGAATATATTCAATAGAAATATCTATCCTTGTACTATAACTTAACATTTGTTTTGCAGGTATATATTGGATGGGATAACAGATTAGTGTTATATAGTTGGTAAGATGGTTATCTTCTCTGCCAGCGGATACAAAGTATTCATATGGTTTATTAGGATATATCGATCCCTGTGAATCTACTATATCTATAGATGGTATCGTCTCTTCTCCAATTTGAATTGGTTTTGAAATATAGATATTCTGATCATTCGAGAAATAAACATCGATATCTTGAATCGTTGAACCGAAAGGAATCCTATAGGTTTTTACTATCCTTGGTAGAACAGGTTTCCCTGGTTCTGCAATAAGAGCTGTAGGTATTGGAAATCTCACAGTTATAAAGGAACCTTGGTCAATGATGTTAGGTGTTGGAAGAAGAATTGTATCAGAAATTTTCTCTGAATTCAATGTATAAGCTTGAGCGCCACTAAGAAACAGTAGCCCCATGAGGATGATTACTATTATCTTTCTTTTCATAAACTGTTGCCTCCTTAAAAAAATAGATTATCTATAATATAAAGTTTTATCTGAATCTAGGTTGATAACCTATATTCTCAACTATTAAGGTTAAATATACAAAATACTTTTCATACATTGTAGATAAATATGAGCCTAAAGGTTTATAATACACTTACCAAGCAGAAGGAAGATTTTATACCAATTGAAGATGGAAAAGTTAGGATGTATGTATGCGGTATGACGGTTTATAGTGATGCACATATAGGTCATGCTCGTACATACTATGCTTTTGATGTGATACGTAGATACTTAGAATATAAGGGCTATAAGGTTACCTATGTGCAGAATGTCACAGATGTTGATGATAAAATTATTGCAGCAGCAAATAAACAAGGTATGGATCCACTAGAATATTCAAAAATATATCTAGAGAGATGCCTAGGAGATCTAGATGCTCTAGGTATAAGAAGAGCTGATATCTATCCAAAAGCTTCCGAGGAGATACCTGCGATGATTGAGATGATACAGAAAATCATTGAAAATGGATATGGATATGAAGCTAATGGCGATGTATATTTCTCTGTAGAGAAATTTAAGGATTATGGTAAATTATCAGGGCAGAATATAGAGGAACTAACGGCTGGTGCAAGGATAGAACCTGGGGAGAAGAAGAGAAATCCATTAGATTTTGCACTTTGGAAACATATGAAACCAGGTGAACCTTTTTGGGACAGCCCTTGGGGCCCTGGTAGACCAGGTTGGCATATAGAATGTTCAGCTATGAGCAGTAAATACCTTGGTCTACCATTTGATATCCATGGAGGCGGAATGGATCTAAGGTTTCCGCATCATGAAAATGAGATAGCTCAGGCAGAAGCTGCTACTGGTAAACCTTTTGTAAAATACTGGTTGCACTGTGGATTATTAACAGTAGATGGAGAAAAAATGTCTAAATCCCTTGGAAATATCATCAATATCCGAGATATATTAAAAACCTGGGATCCAGAGGTTATAAGATTCTTCTTTGCTCAAACTCATTATCGTAGACCGCCTGATTTCAATGAAACTGCTTTAAAGAATGCTGAAAAAGGATTAACAAGGATATATAGATTAAAAGATCGTCTTCATGATATATCAAAGGATGTAGAAGATTATTCTATAGATGAATCAACTCTTAGTGAGAATGATAAACAGTATTATTCAGCTATTGAAAACTTTAAAACCAAGTTTGAAGAAGCAATGGATGATGATTTTAATACTCCAGAAGCAGTTGCTGTACTCTTTGAGTTTATAAATCAGAGCAATAAATATCTAGAATTAGAGGAGAATCCAAATAAAAAACTATGTAGATATGCATATGAAACACTGTTAGAATTAGGACGAATAATTACTTTATTCCAAGAAGATAAGAAAGAAGAGCGTGAAGAAGAGGTTATTAATTCTCTCAGAGATATTATTAATAGATATCAACCAGAGCTTCTCATTGAAAAAGATGATATCTCAGCGATGATGAAGCAAATCTTAGAGATCAGAGAGGAAGCTAGAAGACAGAGGGATTGGAATAAAGCAGATTCTATTAGAGATGAGTTAACTAAGATAGGATTTGAAATACAGGATACAGCAGATGGACCAGTATGGAGAAGGAGAATAATTTAATCTAAAAATCTTCAAAATTATTTATTCAGGCAGATATTGTATTCCTTTTTAGATTTCTCTCCTTATATAATGTTGATGTCCTTTAGATAGTTTCTATCTATAGAATAAGAGAAAAATGAATGGATTCCATATCTATAGGAATCAAAGATTTATCGCCAGTATATAAGAATAGCTTCTATTTTCCTCTACCTTGATGTGCTCTAATGCTTGGTCTAACCTTTTCTGCCCCTCTACCTTTATGTCTAAGTCCTCTACCTTTCTGTCCAGCACTTGTTTTTCCTCTAAACACTCTCCTCTTATTTGCAGGGTTGCATATCCAGTTGATCTTCGGGTCATTTTTTATCGCTGTATGATGTGGATCAACAAGTATAACTTCATAGTAATGGTATTTTCCATCTTCTCCAATCCAATAGGAATTTAAAACTTCCATATTTGGATATCTTTTAGCTGTTCGTTCTTCTGCTATTCTCTGGACGCTTTTTGCAGCAGTTATCTTCTTGATCCCTCTCTTCTTTGGTTTTCTACCGCCTCTGATATCAGGTTTCCTTAAACCTCCTCTTCTAACTCTTGCTCTAACAATTATATAGCCTTGTTTCGCCTTATATCCAAGGGCTCTAGCTCTATCTATTCGGAGAGGTTGTTCTACTCGTTTAAAGTTTTCTTCTCTTCTCCATTCTATAAGTCTCTGATATTGTGGAGATTGATAGGAAACATCTGGTTGTTTCCATTGCTCCCGTATGTATTGATAAACTCCTTTTACCATAGATATCACATCGATTTCTAGATGTTAGGAAGCATAGGAAGAAGGAAGGTTATATAAAATATTTTTGTCTATCTCAGTAGACATTTTTAAAAATATTAAAAATGTTTCCTAGATAGCGGGGGTTTCACCCATGGATTATATGTTTAATAGAAAGATAGAGACTATGCCAAGGGATAAAATCAGAGAAATTCAGCTTAAACGTTTAAAAGAAACCGTTAGAAGGGTATATGATAATGTACCATTCTATAGAACTAGATTTAGTGAACTTGGTATTAAACCAGAGGATATTAAAACACTTGATGATATCCATAAACTACCTTTTACTACTAAAGAGGATTTAAGAAAGAATATGCCTTTTGGAATGCTTGCTGTATCTTTAGATGACTGCGTTGAGTTACATGCAAGTTCTGGTACAACTGGTATACCAGTTACAGCTTGTTATACTAGAAATGATCTAGAGGTTTGGAGTGAGGTTATGGCTAGATGTCTATCTATGGCTGGTTTAACTAAACGAGATATATTTCAGAATCCTATACCATATGGAACTTTTACTGGTGCATTTGGCTTCCATTATGGTGCACAAAAGATCGGTGCCTTGGTTATACCTTCTGGTAAAGGTCAATCGGAACGACAGATTAAACTAATGGAATATTATGGAACTACGTTTATCTCAGGTGTAGCATCCTATGCTATGCGTTTGGCACAAGTTGCAGGGGAGCTGGGGATAGATTTACATAAACTTAAGGTTAGAAATGGTCTTTTTGGAGCAGAGATGTTTACCAGTGGTTTGAAGAAACGTCTCAGTGATGCATGGAATATGGATGTACATGATATTTATGGTTTAACTGAGATGTGTGGTCCAGGTGTATCAGCAGATTGTGATCAACATAATGGTTTACATCTCTGGGAGGATCATTTTCTAGTTGAATGTTTAGATCCAAAAACATTAGAGCCAGTTGAATTAGAGGAGGAGGGGGAACTTGTCATTACAACTCTAACAAAGGAAGGTATGCCATTGATTAGATATCGAACTAGAGATCTAGCTAGATTATTTGATCAAAAAACCTGTGAATGCGGTAGAACTCATATCAAACATACTCCTATAAAAGGTAGAACAGATGATATGATTATTATAAGAGGCACTAATATCTATCCAGGTCAGATTGAATCAGTGCTTATGAAACATGAAGAAGTAGGTGGAAACTGGCGTATGATAATTACCACTGATGAAAACAATATCGATCAGTTGACTGTTGAAGTAGAGAGTAAGAAAACTTTGGATTCAAAGGAAAGAGAGATGCTAGCAGAGAAATTGAAGAAAGAGATCACTGCGGTTATAGTATTTAAACCATATATTAGAATTCTATCTCCTGGGGGTATACCAGAGACAGGTGTAAAAGCAAAGAGGGTGTTAGATAATAGAAAGAAGGTGTGAAAGTTGAAAACAAGTGTATCTAAACTTATAGAGGGTAAAACAGGTGTATTAGCTGATAGAGATGTAAGGGAATTATTGAAACACTATGATATACCTACACCTAGATATCAGATAGTAGAAAGAGAAGAGGATTTGGATAAGATAGATGTTCCTTTTCCAGTTGTCTTAAAGGTTTCTTCTCCAAAGATTTTACATAAAACAGATGTAGGAGGGGTATATTTAGATATAAAAGATAGAAAGGAACTTGAAACTGTTTTTCAAGATTTTAAAAAACGTTTTCCAGAAGAGGTTTTCCTAGTGGAGGAGATGATGGAGAAGGGTGTTGAGATAATAGTAGGTTTAGTACAGGATGCTACATTTGGTTTAACAATTATGGTTGGAATAGGTGGAATTTTTACAGAGTTATATAAGGATGTATCTTTTAGAATAGTTCCAATTGAGAGAGATGATGCAGTGGAAATGATAGAGGAACTTAAAGGGAAGAAATTATTAGAAGGTTTTAGAAATATACCTGCTAATAAAGAGAAGGTGATAGATCTACTGTTAAAGGTATCCAATATGGGTTTTGAATTAATGGAGTATATTGAGGAGATGGATCTCAATCCTGTTTTCGTCTATAAAGATAGTATATGTATAGTAGATGCGAAAATTATTTTAAAAGGTGGATAAAATGGAGTATAAGATAAAAGATATAGGATTGGCAGATTGGGGTAGAAAGGAGATTGAGATAGCTAGATGCCTGGTTAACGGCAGTTAGAGAGAAGTATGGTACAAAGAAGTCTTTGAAAGGAGCTAGGATATCAGGTAGTCTCCATATGACTATACAAACAGCTGTACTAATAGAAACACTGGTGGAACTTGGTGCAGATGTTAGATGGGCTAGTTGTAATATATTTTCCACTCAGGATCATGCTGCTGCAGCTATAGTTAAGCAGGTATACCACTATTTGCTTGGAGAGGAGAGAGTCTTAAAGATTATTGGTGATCTACTCAGAAGCTCTTGATTTCGGTGATGGAAAAGGACCTAATCTCATTGTTGATGACGGTGGAAATGCAACATTAATGGTTCATAAAGGTGTAGAAGTGGAGGGGAACCCTAGTTTATTAGATTAAGACCATAGTGAGGAGGGAGAGGATTTACAAGAATTAATGCGCTGTCTAAAAGATATATAATAAAGACCCAGAGCGTTGGACTAGAACAGTTAAAGAGATTAGAGGTGTTTCAGAAGAAACCACTACGGGTGTACATAGGTTGTATCAGAGAGAAAGAGAAGGTACTCTATCACCCTGATTTTAACGTAAATGATTCTGTGACTAAATCAAAATTTGATAACCTATATGGTTGCAGAGAGAGTTTGACAGATGGTATAAAAAGAGTGGCAGATGTTATGATAGCTGGTAAAGTAGCTGTGGTATGTGGCTATGGTGAAGTAGGTAAGGGAAGAGCTCAATCTCTAAGGGCTTATGGAGCAAGGGTTATTGTTACAGAGATAGATCCAATATGTGCTCTTCAAGCTGTTATGGAAGGTTATGAAGTTACAACTGTAGAGGATACTCTTGGTGAAGCAGATATATATGTTACTGCAACTGGAAATAGAGATGTGATTACTGTCAAGCATATGAAGAAGATGAAGGATCAAGCAATTGTTTGTAATATATGATATTTTGATAATGAGATACCGGTGAGTGCTTTAAATAAACTACCTGTATTAGAAAGGTTAATATCAAACCGCAGGTGGATAAATATATCTTCCCTGATGGACATGAGATATATCTATTAGCGGAGGGTAGACTAGTGAATCTAGGTTGTGCAACAGGTCATCCTAGTTTTGTAATGAGTAATAGTTTTACAAATCAATGTTTATCGCAGATGGAACTTTGGAGTAAACACTATGAGATAGGAGTATATAGATTACCTAAGAAGTTAGATGAGGAAGTAGCTAGGTTACATCTAGAGAAACTTGGTGTTAAATTAACTAAACTTACACCTAAACAAGCAGAGTATATAGGTGTAGACATCGATGGACCCTATAAACCAGATTTCTATCGATACTAAATTTCTTATATTATTTTTATTCCATTTTCTGTAATCTCTATATTCTGTGGTTTCAATGTATGTTTTGTTTTCCTCATCTTTCTTATAGTAAGTTTCCTCCGATCCATAGTTGTATCTAAATCTAATAGTATGATACCATCTGCTAGAAACTCTGAGACAGAATCTCTTGATAAACTCCTTGATCCTTCTGGTATCTCAGAGGTTAAAAGAACAGTAGCAGGTATATTTTTTAGGTCACCTATTAAACGTCGGAGATGCATACGTTTCGCTTGGATAGATTCTATTGGATAGGATACTGTATTTACAGAATCCGCTGATGGTACTATTTCTTGGCCATTATTTACCATCCATATAGGTGTTTCTGCTAATGGTGATAGAGAATCAATAACTATCCTGCTATATTCTGTATTCGATATCTCCCTTTTGATATCCTCGTAGATATCTCCATTACTTGGATCGAGATATAATAGCTTCAGTTGATCGTTATCCCTATACTGTTTTAGAGGTATGTTGAATTTCTCTGCCTCTTGTAATAAATTTTGAATAGGTTCATCAGAACTTAAATAGAGAGCTTTCCCCCCAGATTTTAGTCCAGCGTAGAGGAATTGGAAACATATAATGGTTTTACCAGTACCAGGTGTACCTGATACAAGAACTATGCATCCCTTTGGATAACCACCGTTGAGTAGATCATCTAAACCTTCTACTCCTGTAGAAGTTCGTTCTATGCTATCAACTACTGCATTTATGGAAGAATTTAAACTAAAATTGTTTATCATCCCATCATCCTCATCAATTTAGGGATTATAAAAACAATATTTAATTATTTCCAAATATTTATCCAGAATGATGATAACTTTAATAGGCACTGCTCATATACTCAATCTCTCTCAATCCTTAATCAAAGTTTTTGAAGAGAAACAGCCTGATATAATATGTATAGAATTAGATGCTAAAAGATATAATGCTTTAATAAATAAAGATAAACATATAAGAAATAGCTCTACTCCACCGATATATAAGTTTTTGGCATGGTTTCAAGAGAAACTAGCTAGGGAATATGGTGTTACTGCAGGAGAAGAAATGCTTACTGCAATTAAATATGCTGAAGATAAAGGTATCCCCTTTTCTATGATCGATATGGATGCACAGCGTTTATTCAGAAGGATGCTTAAATCAATGTCTATTCTGGAGAAAATCAGATTAATCTTATCCGGGTTACTAGGTTTAATAGTTGGAAAGAAACAAGTTGAGAAAGAATTAGATTACATCGAAGAAAATTTCAATGACTTTCTACAAGAGGTTAACAAAAAATATCCAACGATAAAAAGAGTTCTAATTGATGAGAGAAATGAGTTTATGGCCAAAAAACTAATTGAGCTTTCAAAGGAATACCAAGATATTATAGCTATAGTTGGAGAAGGACATATACCAGGTATATCAAGTATACTTAGAAGGAATAATATGGAAGTGGAAACTATTAGATTATCAACACTAAGAGAGATGAAACCAATAGAAGTTAAATCAAATGATACAACTTCTATATCTTTCACAGTTGAACAAGAGATACCGGAGCATATAGATTTAAAAAATAAAGAAGAATGAGGGTTAATGGGCCTGTAGCCTAGCCTGGATAGGGCGACAGCCTCCTAAGCTGTAGATCGCGGGTTCGAATCCCGCCAGGTCCGTACATTCCAACAGGAGAAAAAATGTTTAAAAGACCCTATTTTCTGTGTTTTTTATATAGCTACCTCATCATCCTTCTCGCTAATTCATAATTATTTATGATATTATTTAATAAAATTTATGCACAATTATAAAACTATTTTCATTCTTTGGGATCTTAAAGTATTTTACATTCAAAAAATCCAACATTAATCATCTAATTTCCTTCCACATAATATTTATATGCTATACAAAATTATGGTATATGTATTGAATAGGTAAGTAAAAATGAAAAGATTTTTAGCAATATGCTTTACTATTCTCCTTTTAACTCCAGTTGTAAATAGTTCAAATATGGTTAGAAAAATAGGAAATTTAAACCAAATTAATTGTCAAATTAAATCGGATGAATTCAATGAAAAAGAAGATGGTGAAGAATGGTTAGAGAAATATTATGACAAGATGAAGGACTATAAAAAAATAAAATTTATTGAACAAACCATCTTTGAGGATTTTATTAACGGATATTTAAACGAAAAAAGTA
>QMTB01000021.1 GCA_003649845.1 Thermoplasmata archaeon
AATAAGAATGTATTCTTTTAAAATTAGGAAACTATAAGGTTAATGTCGGGGGCGGGATTTGAGCCCGCGACCTCCTGATATCTTAGCAAGCTTGGTTTTTTTCGAACCCTTCAAGCTGTGCTTATGAGTCAGGCGCTCTAACCAAGCTGAGCCACCCCGACAGGTTTTACAATAACTGAAATAACATAAAGATATATTAAAATTTATCTTGACTTTTATTCAATCATCAACCTATGTTTACCTCGTAAACATATTCTAGGTATACCTTTCTCTTTTAACTTCCTTCTAAGTTCTCTATCATTTGTAACAACCATACCATTATATTCCTCGGCAGCTGCAACAACGGCATCATCTGCATTTAAATTAGAATCTACATCTATTATATCATATCTCTGCAATAGTTTTAAAGCCGTTTTCGCCAGTTGTTTCTTCCTACCTCTACCTTTTTGTGATAAAAAATCTATTTCATCAACAACATTTCTAGGTATAAGAATATGGTATCTACCTAATAATCGATCTAATTCCTCTTCAATATCTATATTGAATTCAAAAACCATCATTAAAGCACTACTATCTAGAATTATTTTCTTATCTCTCCATATCCTATTAGATGCCATCTACCATCAATCTTTCTACTTATTGCAATACGTTGTCCTTCCTCTGCACATACAGGTAGTTTTAAAGTAACCTTTATACCATCTGGATGCGCTTCTGTTACAACTCCTACCGTAGTAGCAGTTCCAATGGTAAGCATAAGAGGTTCACTAGTTTTTATTGGTTCAACAGTTTTCTCTTCTAAAGTTCCAACAACTCTTTTTAATAGATGAACAGTTAGATGAAAACTATAGAGAGTAGGAGGAAGTTCTCCTGGTCTACCAACTACTTTACCTGAGAAGGAATCAGATTTTGTAAGCAGAGGATCTAAAAGTGTACCTATTCCAACTAGTCCACCTGGTGTTGCTTCGTCAACAGAGATACCACCTGTAAATAAAGAATCAATAACAGTGTATATAGGTTCAATCTTCTTTCTACCTTCTTCTTCAATTTCTCTACCTGGTGAAATCTCTATTTTCTCACCTTTCTTTAAAACCCCTTGGATAATAGAACCACCGACTACACCACCTTTGAGATCTTTAGGTCTAGTACCTGGTTTATTAACATCAAAACTCCTAGCTATATACATCCTAGCTGGTTTATCTAGGTCTCTATGGGGAGTTGGTATATACTCCTGTATAGCTTGAATAAGAACATCAATATTGATATCATGATGAGCACTTATAGGTATAATAGGTGCATTTTCTGCACATGTACCTTTTATAAATTCTTTAATCTGCTCATAATTCTGCATAGCTTTCTTCTCACTAACCAGATCAACCTTGTTTTGAACTATAATAATATTTTTAATACCAGAGATATCCAATGCAGTTAGATGTTCTCTAGTTTGCGGTTGTGGACAAGGTTCATTAGCAGCTATCACAAGTATAGCTCCATCCATAATAGCTGCACTAGAAAGCATTATAGCCATTAAAGTTTCATGCCCAGGTGCATCAACAAAGGATACTGTCCTAAGAAGCTCAGTTGGACTACCACATATAGGACATTTAGTTTTAGTAGTATAACACTGTGGTTCATCACACACTGGACATTTATAAAAAGCTGCATCAGCATAACCTAGTTTAATAGATATTCCTCTTTTAATCTCCTCAGAATGCTCATCAGTCCATTTACCTGTTAACCTCTGAGTGAGAGTAGTTTTACCATGATCTACATGACCAATCATTCCTATATTTAACTCAGGAGGACGAGGGAGACCCATATCTATTGCTCTCCTCCCTTCTTCTCTTCTTTATCTTTTCCTAAATTTAGAAGCTCCTCTATAGGTTTAGAACTATACTTAGTTATCCTCATATTTATCTGAACAATATTTTGACTGATTGTATTTCCATGAACTGATTTCTTCTTTCTAAGTCCTTTCTCCTTTGGTTTGAAACCTTGGCTTTTTGTAAGTAATAATCTACGTCGTCTCATACCTGGTAGATCAGATCTAATTGGAAAACCATCTTTATCAGTTCCACCTGTAATCTCAAGTTTATATCCCGGTAGAGAGACAAATATCCCATCTACCTCATCACCTACTTTCTTTCCAATTAGAGAGTTTGCATGATGCCCGCTTACTTGAATAGAATGTGATTTCCCTGTTTTCACGTCATTTACAACCACTTTGAATTCAACCATGTGACCAACTCCTATACATATCCTTTTTATCCTATTAGATGGAATTCTTCTTTCCCATGATACCAGATTAACTATTAATAAGTTGTTGTCTAGAGAGGAGATTATGAAGAGATTGAAATCCTAGGATTACTAAAAAATATAGAAAGTATCTTTAAAAAATTATTTGAATTAACAGAATACTGATTATAACTAAATATATGAGAGGATTCAAAGAGAATATCATATAATATAGATTCCCTCATTGTTAGATTCATTTATCTCGTTTATATCATCTGGTCCATCTGCAACTATCTTTATAACATCCCCTTCTCTGAGGCTCTGCCAAGGGTAATCTAAACCTTCTGTATTCATCTGCCCACCGGCCATTATACCTACTTGATCAACACCTACAAGTTGACCATTAACATAGATATAGGTAGTACTAGATGTTATCCTCCCAGTACCAAGATTCTGTATCCTATAGTTAATTTGATTTCCACTGAGGAAAATGCTATCAATGGTTAAATCTATATCTCCATCGTTTGATGTTTCAGGGTAATGTATTGTCAATATATTATTAGTTTCGTTTGATTCATTTACACTGTCTTCAGAATCTATAACAACCGTTATCTCTATAGATCCTTGAATGGAATTTATAGGATAATTAAACGGTATAGTATTCATTTGCCCTGGAATCATTCTATTTTCATGTCTTTCTAATGCAAATTCTCCATTTATATATAAACATGTAACGCTACATTCAGCTGTTTTTCCTCCATCATTACTGATACGATAATATATTCTATCACCACCAACAAATACATCATATAAGACTAGATCAGGGCGACCTTCTCCGATAATTGGGATATCACATGTATTATTACAACAACCAGTAGTATTTCCATCATCAGAAGCATCATCGGATGAATCACTATAGCTATCATTATCAAAACCACTGGATTCATTATCAAAACCACTATCATCATTAGAATTACCATTACCATCAGAGAAATCATCATCTGAACCACTAGAGGTTTCATTGGAATCAAAAGACTCATTAGTATCAGTGGAAGAATTATCAGAGGAATCATTAGAAGAATCACTACTGTTATCATCACCATAGTCGTCATCTATACTAGAGTCAGTATCATTATCATAGGAAGTATCATCATTATTCTCATTATCACTTGAGCTATCATCAGAGGAATCATCATCTGAACTCTCAGAATCACTACTAGAGTTATCTCCGCTGTTGGAATCTCCATCATCGACATCATTGGAATTAGAGGAGTCATTAGAAGAACTGCTGCTGTTATCTTCATTGTTAGACTCATTATCAGAACCGCTAGATTCATTATCAAAACCACTATCATCATTAGAATTACCGTTACCATCAGAGAAATCATCATCTGAACCACTAGAGGTTTCATTGGAATCAAAAGACTCATCAGAGGAGTTATCATCAGAACCACTATTCTCATTACTAGAACCAGAGCTAGAATCATAGGAATCATCAGTATTATCATTCGAATCATCTACATCATTGGAGCTGCTATTATTTTCATCAGAAGAAGCATTAGCATCAGATGAATCATTGTTAGAATCACCGTGAGAGTTATCATCAGTAGAACTATAATCGCAACTAGGGGGATAGTTGATTGAGATATTATCTATTAAATCCCCATTATTTATATCTCCACCGGTATCATTAAATAGGAAACATATCCAGTTGAAGAGAAAATCAATTATTGAAAGCTCATAGTAGTTATGTTCCCCAGATTTATAATCTCTGGTATATCCACCAATAGGTATAGCGAAAATGGAGAGAGACACCAATACTATTATAATTGCAGTAAGAATCCTTTTCTTTCTTCCCTCACCATTTTTCCAATACATAATCCACCTAAAGATATTTTTTCTAAAATTGTGGTATTTAAATGATGTTTTACAACTCTTACCGAAAGTTTTATAGAGAAGCAACAGCTATTGAGGACTAGATGGATCTAAGATATGATTTAATAGAAATCCATTAGGAATTATTATTCCTTCACGATCAAAGAATTCTATTAAGTAATTAGACCGTTAATAAAATATTCTCTTTACCAGACAAAATAGAAGGATTCTAATTTTTTATTCTATTGGAGGTTTCTTACGTCGCATATATTTTTGTTCTTCTCTCTCTGGTATAGCTTCATATGGAGATTTTTGAGGTGTTAAATCTATTGGTTGTTTATATTTCTCCCAGGGTTGATAGTTTTTAGGTCGCCTAGAATACCAGATATCCTCCTCTTTATCTCTTATATTTGCTTTAGCAATTTGTCTCCTATCGGTTTTCTCTGGAGATGGTTGCTGTATTGGTTCATCTATAGTTTGTTCCCTAGGATGTCTGGTATACCATATATCCCTTCTTTCTCGAGGTTGATGTTCCATAGGTTGAGGAGTTGTTTTTTGTTGTAGATAATGAGAAAATGGAATTGTAGTTGAAGGAGCATGAATTGTTTCTTCTATTGGTTCATCTTTTGGCTCTTCTACTCTTTTTACATTCTTTTTATGTTCAACTACATAGGGAGACATTTCTTTACCGCCTCTTTTAAGATTTTTATATCCATTCAGAGATTTTTCAATTGAAGATTTTATCTCCTCTTCATTTTCTACTCTTAATTTGTTATATGAGAGGAGGTTGTCGATCTTTTCATTAATATTTTTAATATCTGTAAAACTAGGTGGTCTAGATATATCAGTAAAATCAGGTGTTTTAGACTCTTCGTTCTTTGCACTAACAGTTTCAACATTGGTAGAAGTAATTGGTTTAGGTATTTCACTCCCAATATAAATTGGTTCTACTTCTTTCTCTGCGGTTTTCTCTCTTAATAGTAGATTTGCTCCTACGAAATCTTCTTTTGTTGGTACAACAAACTCTGTTATTCTAGCAGTGGTTGGTTTGTTTCCTCCTATAAAAGTTAGGTAGAATCCTCCTATAAACCAGAATGTAAAATATGTAAAGACTAGTATTGGTCCAGCTGCCTTAGGGTTATGTGTTATCCAAAGTATTGAATTAGTGAAAAAAGAATTTATCGCTTCTATGATATCATAGTTTAGTATATAATCTATTATACCTTGTGTTTGTATATCCACTATGAAACCTGAGAACATATCTGGTTTTAAAACACCTGTTTTAAATAATAGTATAAACCATAGACTGGTTATAGATAGTATTTCAAGCCAGAAGAGTGAGAAGATATATTTTATTCTTTTCCTTATAGATTTTTCCTTTGAACTTATCTTCGCTGTTCTAATAAACTCTCCAGGTGAATTTAATATAAATCCTTTTATAAACTGTGCTGTTAGTTTGAATGACATAACATTCATGAAGAATAAATGGTACATGAATTCTCGAAAACTTTTACCGTATACTATATAAAAATTTAGATTACCCATGAAGAATAATAGTAATGTTAATATAATCGGTATATTAGGCCCTGCTATATCTAGGAATAAAAATAGAAACGGCTCTAGTAGTACTAGTAGCATTGCTACTCCCATCATAAGTGCAGCGTTGTTATGGAAGTAATGTATCTTCTGTTTGAGAGTCATTTTATTACTCAATATTATATCTGCAATATGTTGACGTAGAGACCATAGATTTCCTCTAGAGTAACGCATATATTGTCCAACTAGCTGTCCCATCATCTCTGGTCCTACTCCACTTGTCATAACTTCATCTACGTATAGTGTAACCCAGCCGTATTTGGTTATAGCTTCTGTAGACATCTCTAAATCTTCAGTGATAGCTTTCTCCTCCATCTGCACTGCTTTTGCTTTTTGTAGATCAATTACTCCACATGTTCCACAGAAGAAGAATGCATTATCTTTATCCTTGAATGTACCTAGGAAATTATAGAACCATTGCTGTATATTAGATGCAAGTCTAGATATCCAAGTGTTATCACCGTTTCTAAAGAACTGTGGTGTTTGTACAGCAAAAACATTCTCCTCAGTATAAAAAAATGGAATGGTTTTCTCTAAGAAATCTGGGTTGAACATATAATCTGCATCTGCTATGGCTACATAGTCTGTCTCTGCATATTTATTTATAAGTTCATTGAAAGCTCCAGCTTTCCTACCTTTTCTTACCACTCTATGTATCAAAAAAACCTTATGACCTTCTTTAGCTAGTTGTTCTACATATTCTGCTATTGGAGCCCAATATTTTTCCTCAGTGCTATCATCACATACCGCTAGCTGTAATTTTTCTCTAGGATAGTCTAGTTTAAAATAGTTTGTCTCAATTGATTCCTTAACCATCTCAACTGGTTCATTAAAGGTAAATACTGCAACGGTTACAGTTGGATACTTAGATTTAGGTAGTATATCTGATAGCCTTAGTTTAGCAGTTCTACGATAGCCTTTTGCTTTTGATACAACCGCTGAACTTAGATAAGCACTTAGGAAAAGTATGAAGAATAATACCGAGAATAGAAGAACATTTATACCTATCTCAAGCCAATGTGGTATACCAGGTGAATGAGGATATAAGATGATATCTCTCATCCTAAGTATTAGATATATAGCTTCTACTGTAACTAAGATGAGAGTAAATACTGCAAAGGTAACTGCAAGTCCTCTTGGTTCGATTTTTGTATACCTACGAGCCATCTTTCCACCAATTTTTATTGTTTCAATATCTTATTTGCAAATACAATTGAACCATTCTTTGCTTGATTGATATCTGAACCACTAGGTGACCATGTAACTAACATAGAATCTCCCATTTCAACTCCTACGATTATACCAATGTCATCTTTTAAAGCAGTAGAGATACCTCTTTCCAAATCTCTAGATACAACATCATAGTCATACCCATGTAAATTTACCTTCTCTGTTTTTGGATCAAATAGTTTTAACATCTCGTCTGGCTCTGGTAGCCAGTTATCTGATTTAGAAGCAACTTGTTTTGAAGGTGTTATAACCGCATATGCTTTAAATGGATAATTGCTGCTTAAAGCTTCAAAAGTACCTTCAACCTTCTCTTTTTTTATTCCACCATATTTTCTTATAGTCCATATAGCTGTTTTTATCCAAGCAGCGACTAGTATGAGTATTACTAGTATGAATAAAGCCCTTGTTAACCATATACCTACTGGTATAGATTGATATTGTGCTATGGTATAGAAACCTGATATTCCTTGATGATATCGAATGGTGTTTCCTATAAGTTGATATCTAATTTCTTTACCATTTTCATCTATAACATGTAACCAGCTTCTAGTTTTCTTCCAGTTACTGGGTAGATTGATAATAAAAGTTGCAGGTGAAGAAGCTTGTGTAAATATTTTATCCTCTCTAACGATTATTTTAGCTATAAATGATGTATTTTCTTTAAATGTACCAATTACATCGCTGAAAACAGGTTTAGGGTTATCTGAACCCCATATAGTAGTATCATATGGTGGATCATGGGGATAGTAAGAGGAAATCCTATAGTCTCCAATCTCATAGGATATACTTTCTAATTCCTCACTATGTGGTATATTTAGATATTCAAGGATTATATGTGTAAATATATGTGCAGATCTATTACCTTGATAATGCTCTAAATCAGGTGGAAGCTCCCCTACATATACATCTGGATATAATGTTATAACCTGTGATCCAGAATCTAGGTGATGCACAGTGAGAGCAGGGAAACCATAGTCATTTTGAATTAACACATCTACATTGTCTTCATCTGGAACATAGTTATTCCAATGCCATTTAGCTACACCTGAAAATGTTTTATCATATAAATCACTTTGATTCCATGTGATTTCAAATGTATAAGTTGTACCATCATTACCCCATAGATTCCAGATATTTGATGGACCAGGACCGCCATCTATATATCCAGATAGTTTCCTAGATTGAAACTCACTATATTTCTGATAAGAGGCATTTCTCTCAAACATACCTATGACAGGTAGCATAACAAGGTTATGTGAGGGATATTTCTTTACGAAATCTTCTAATTTAGCAAGATTAGAATAAGTGAAGGATCCAAAACTATAGATTCTAGATATAACAAATATTGTAGTATACCTCGATAAAAGCTGATCTTCTAGTTGCTTCTCACCTATTATACATGGCTGTATATCCATGCGGTATAGTTCATCAAATAGATTTATGAATTCTTCATTCCAAATTATAGGAGCATATATTGCATCCTTTGTTAATAGTATACCAACATGAGTATCCCATGTTCTGATAGCTAGCTGAGATTTTATCTCATCAAGTAGTTCATTTGTCTCAGAGAAAACAGTGTAAGCCTTCTTTGGACTACCATATACATCTATGAGACCATAATCTGGTGCCTTAAGATATCTTTGATCATCTAGCGAGAAATAGCATGTACCCATAATTCTAGTATTTGAAGCGAAAAATAACAACTTAGATCTTATCATATCTGCCTTGTCTTCTTCTGTTTTTGCAAATTGGTCATAATCAAAATAAGCTGTCTGTACACCCCACTCGGAGATTAAAACCGGTTTATTATTTAAATCCGCTGCAGTTGTCGCTAATAGTAGAGATTTACCATCGGTTTTATAACATTTTAAGCTAGGAAAATCAAGACCCCATTCTATAAGTTTATCATATGGAACTCCAGGTATTTCATCGTTAAAGGAACCTGTAACGAAGAGATTCGAATAGATAGATCTCACTGTAGCAGCGATCTCTCTAACCCATATTCCAAAGTATACCGCGGGGAATTCTAGGAAAACCGACCGCCATGGATCGCCACAGCCTATTACGCCGGCATTTGGATATATCGCATTATTCTCTACATCAGCCCAGTTTGTAAACCATAAACCTAATTCTCTATTTAAAGCAGTTAAGTTACCATTATATTTCATATACAACCAATTTCTAAATTCATTACGTCCACTTGGTGTATTCCAATATCCATTGTAGTATTTACCATCTTCAATATATTCTCCTAGATTTACATCTTCAAATATCTCACAAGCCCATATATTTGAATATCTAGTTAAAGGAGCGAGGAAGTCTTGGACAAACTGTTTACTATGAACTATAACAGATGGATTAGACCAATCTACACCAATAGAATTGCCATGGAAATCCATCCCACTTGGTACAGATGAAGAATATTCATATGGTTTAAAACATATGATAAACTGCAGTTGCGGATAGTATTTATCAGCTATATCTAATATACGTTGAGTTAACTCTTTATTATTCCATGTTTTTAATCTAACTACATTACAATGAGCATCTAAAATTAATCTTAAATCATGATCTATATCAGTTAGTTCAGTATGTCCAGATTCAATTGGATCATATACTATACCTTTTATATAGGTAGGATTTCCTTTGATATCCATTAGAAGATATCTATCCTCATATTTGGAGAGTTTTATATTAAAAGGGGAAGAGGATAAAACTGTATTAGAAGAGAGAAGGATGAATAAAAATAGGATAAAGATGCCTCTGTGTGGAATATAATGGATTATTATTTGTAAAGGTGAAACACATCTATCCTTCATATCTCTCATCCCATCCAGAGTATCAGAGTAGTCCAACTATATAATGTATTTTTCTATAAGAAACTAATTCTAATGTAGGATTCCTCATGGCACCATCCCAATCTATATCCCATCCTTATTTAGATACTTTAATAGTTGTTCTCTTTTTTAAATTTCTGTAGTATAAATGGTCTATCTCTTTTATAATAATTCCTCTTTCTCTATTCTACTTTTCAATTTAACTTGATGTTCTCGAAAATTTAGAAAAATATTTTAAAGGTTGGTCTTTTGGGGTGTTTGGAAATCCTGGGGGAGAAATAAGATGGATATTATATGGCAATGGACGAATGGAAATAGGAAGATTTTTACGAGAGATATTAAAGTTGCAGAGCAGGCGTTAAAAGAAGGTTTCTTTGTCATAGGTAAAAAAACCTCTACTAACATTATAAGATACTGAAAAAAACTTTAGGATCTTACTTTCTAACATCCCTCCTTCCTCCTTCCCTTTATTTTTAATGTTATATAAACGGAAGGTTTTTAGATAACCTACTATATTTCCTATATCAAATGGTTGAATTAGATTATAGTAAATTACTGAAGAGAGTACAGGAAAATATATCCTCAGAGATAGTCACAGAGGATAGATTTAAGATACCTACTGTAGAAGCATTCTATGAGGGTAATACAACTGTTATAAGAAACTTTGATAAGATATCTGATGCAGTAAATAGAGAACCTGATCAGATACTTAAGTTTTTATTAAGTGGACTTGGTACAGCTGGAGAGAGGGAAGGAGGACGTGTTATATTACAAGGGAAGATCCCTACTAAAAATATACAGGATAAACTATCTGATTATATAGATATATATGTCATATGTTCTGAATGTGGTAGACCAGATACTCATCTAGTTAAACAGGGTAGAACATTACTTGTGAGATGCGATGCATGTGGTGCCATTAGACCTGTAAGATCTCGTAAAAGAAGAGTTGAGAAACCTTCTTCACTAGTTTTAAAAGAAGGATCAACATATGATATAACTATAAAGGATATAGGTAAAAAAGGCGATGGAGTAGCATATCTGGATAAATATATAATATATGTACCAGGAGCTGTAAAGGGTGCAACAGTTAAAGTAAAAATAGAGAAGATATCTGGTACAGTAGCTTTTGGGAGAATAGTTTCATCATAAATATATTTTAATTGATAAATTTTCTATTTTTTGATTATAGTTGCGTTTAAAAATATTTTTCATTACTATATATACAATAGTAGTATAATATATAGTTATAAGTACTATGGTTTATACTACATATGCTATAGCTATGCCATATATATAAAATCCACCTGATGGAGAAATTACGAAAAATATTTAAACAGCATCATGCATTAGGCATTTGTTGTCAGACAAACGATGTCTTTTATCATCCAGAAGATATCTATATGATGATCAACGGGCAGCGCTATGACATCAAAAAGACAGAGGATTGACATAAAAATGAGGATATGAGGAATAAAAGATGCATACGGAAAGAATGACTATCAGACTCCCTTCACGGGATCTTCAATCCATTGATACCCTTATAAAAATGGGGGAGTATTCATCTAGATCTGAGGTTATCAGACATGCCGTTCGTGACTTTTTAAAACGGAGAATTGCAGAATTCCTTGAGACAGCAGAGAAATTAAAACAGTTTCAACAGTTCAATCAGGAACTTGAATCTATGGAAGAATATATGAAAAAATAATAACATCCTGAGGCTTCAGTCCTGGGAAGGATGGATGGGATGCACCCTTTGGAAGGACGCCTTCACAGGCGTCCTTCAAACTACCAGATGAGGAGGAATGAGATGACCGGAAGTAAAAGTATGAAGGCTTTTGTAGAAAACGCAATAGAACATAAAAAAGAGGAGGAAAAACGCCTTAGAAATATAAAGGATGATGATATGTTTGGTACTCCTCAGATCACCATTGTAGGGTGTGGAGGAGCAGGTGGTAATACTATAACTAGGCTTAGTAAACTAGGTGTAAAAGGAGCGAAAACTATAGCTATTAACACAGATAAACAAGCTTTAGATCTAGTAGAGGCGGATGAGAAACTTCTCCTTGGAGAGAAGATAACTAGAGGTTTAGGAGCAGGAGGATTCCCAGAAGTAGCAGAGAGATGCGCTAGGGAATCAACAGAAGAGATAGAGGAATTATTAAGCGGCTCTGACCTTGTATTTATAACAGCAGGTATGGGTGGTGGAACAGGTACAGGAACTGCTCCGGTTGTAGCAGAGATTGCAAAGAAACTCAATGCTATAGTAACATGTATGGTTTCAACTCCTTTCAATGTAGAAAGAGCTAGATTAATAAAAGCTGATGAAGGACTTGATAGACTGAGGGTAGTAGCAGATAGTACAGTTGTTTTAGATAACAATAAACTACTAGAATTTGTGCCAAATCTACCTATAAATCAAGCATTTTCTGTGATGGATCAAATGATAGCAGAGACAGTTAAAGGATTATCAGAGACGATTACATTACCATCTTTGATAAACCTAGATTATGCAGATATGAAAGCTATTATGAATCAGGGTGGTTTATCTGTTATGCTATGGGGAGAAGCAGACCAAGATGCAGGTGTTGAAGCGATTGTAAAAGAAGCTTTGAATCATCCTTTATTGAATGTTGACTATAGAGGAGCAACTGGAGCTTTAATTCACATTACAGGTGGACCAAATATGAGTCTAAAGTATGTACAAGATGTGGCTCAAAAATTAACTGAGGATTTAGACTGCTATTCTAATGTGATATTAGGTGCACGTGTATTACCAGAGTTTGAAGGAAAATGCCGTGTGATGGCTATAATGACAGGTGTACAATCGCCAAATCTACTAGGACCGAATCCGAATCCATCCAAATTACAATCTAGACATATAGCACCAGCTACTCCTAAATATAACATAGATTTTGTACAATAAACTAATAAAAAACCTCTACCCCCCTATTTTTTTATTTTTTGAATAATATTTTTGTACCGTAGAAGGGTTTACCATCTATAGCTTTTTCTAGTTCTACAAGGTTTCTACCGTTTACTACAAAAGTTTTAATCCTATTTTCATATATAGTTTGAAGAGCTGGTCCATCTATAACAATATTTTTCCCAGCTTCATTCCAAGCAGTCCCATATTGATCTATTAGATTCTCAATATAAACATGTGATAGATGTTTTGCATCTTTATATACATTGGGATCTTTATCATATATTCCATCTACATTTGTAGCTATAATAAATCTAGATGCTTTGCTTTTAAATGCTAGTTCTGCCCCTACTTGATCTGTGCTATGTCCTGGAGTAGTTCCTCCCATTATGACAATAGGTTCATCTAGGTTTATAGCTTCATCTGTAGATGTTGGTATGTCTCTATTTACATTGGATACCAAACTAGAGAAAAACCTTGCATTCACTCGAGTTATAGATATCCCTATCTCATCCAATAATTTTTCTTTGATACCTAATTCTCTACCAAGTTTAATGTATTCCCTAGCTATCTTTCCACCTCCTATCACTATATAGATCTTATATTTATCACTTAATGCCTCTAGGAGTCTAGCTAATTTCTTCATAAAGCCTGGATCACTATGGGAGAATACTACAGATCCACCGAGAGATATAACTATTGCTTCCATCGCTAAAATATCTATAACCAGAGAAGTTTTATTAGCGTTACCAAAAAGTAAATAGATGGGCATAGAGTTAGTAAAACCTCAGTTAAGCAACCTCTGGACCTACCTGTCCTTTGCGAGGAGGAGCTTTACCAAACTTCACCTGCGGTAATGGTATAGGTGGTGGCAGAAGTATATCTTTTGCTATTCCAACTGCCATAGGAACACAGGTATGCATAACAGCTGTATGAATATTACCAGCTATCTCATTTGGAAGTTTTCTAGTAGAAGTCCATTCTTCAGCTAATTTTCCAGCTTTATCATCCTCTAATATAAGAGATCCATCAAGTTTTATTATACCAATGGGACCATAACTTGTGGTATATTGAAACTCGACTTTTGCTTGTTTATCATTTATCCGCTCCATTCTACTTATATTACTATTATGATCAATTCGAACTTGTTTTGGACGATTAGCCAAATCTATGTATCGTTCTGCTTTAATAGCTGATAGTTGAACATTTTTGATATTCATATAAAAGTGAATATCGTTAAACTCCTTTTAGATGTTTCGTCTAAAAAAATGAGAAGTTATGCAAATTATCACTGTTTCTATA
>QMTB01000022.1 GCA_003649845.1 Thermoplasmata archaeon
AGCAATGGTAAGATCGAGAAATGGTATGATACATATGAAAAGGTTAGGAAGGATTTTGATTCCTTCCAAGATTTTATTGATTGGTATAATACTGTTAGGCCACATGAAAGTCTAGGTTGGAAGTATAATCATTTGGAGACTCCAGAAGAAGCCTTCTGGAGGAAACTACCAGAAGGATATCTCCTGGGTGTGTGGTGATAAATTATTTGGGTGGTGATCTTGGATGAGAAAAAGGAAGAATAAATTAGTGGGAAATAATTTCGGGACTATACATTCATTTGTTTTTAGAAAAACCTTTAAGTAAGAAATATCATCACACTAGTTGATGGCTAAACGACGTAAAGAAATGGATGAGGAAGAGGATATAGATTTTCATCTACCAAAATTTGATGAAGAAAAATTTGTTAGAAAAGAGAAGGAGAAGATTAAAGTTACATTTATAGCTTTTATATTTGGAATATTTGTATCTATTATATCCTTTGGATTTTGGGCTTTGTTACATGGAAATAATCTTAGATGGATACTAATATTATTATTTGCTTTATTTACTATATCCTGGCTCAAATATCTATTTATACGTTTAAATATAAATCTAGAGGATATTGATAAGAAAGGTATGCTAGGAGTGTATTCTACATATTTCTTCACCTGGCTTATTCTATTGGTAGTGCTTGTAAATCCTCCATTCTATGATGATACTCCTCCACTTGTAGAAGTAGTTACATTGCCTAGTATGCAGGAACCTGGTGGCACAGTAGAGATAGTAGCTAGGATAACTGATAATGCAGGTATACAAAATATCTCCCTGGTTATAAATGGAAATGGAACCACTATGAAGATACCACCATCTCAGTATATATTTAATAACAGTATCTTCCAATATACATTCTATGGTCCAACATCTATAAATGGAGAGATAGAATATAACTATAGTTTAATTGCTAAAGATATAAATGGTCATATAGTTGTTAAAAACGGTTCATTCTGGTATAGTAATGATGCATTGAAGATTACAAGCTCTAAGCTAACAGATTTACTAAGTGGGGATACTATAAGTATAAAAGCAGATTCTAGGATAGCACCTTGGAATTTTAGAGTATACTATCAACTTGATAATGGTTCAGAGATTAACGTTAACCGTAATACCCCTGATGATAAAGAGAGATATATTACTACACCAGAATATGAAGGTTGGGAGCCATTAAAAAACTATACTTTAACACTCCATGCAGAGGTTAGATATTACTTTGAAAATCTGCCAATAGAATTTTCAAATATCGTCACTGATACAACTATTTATCATGTATCCACTGGAGATGATAATGATATAGGTAAGGAACCTCCTCTAGTTGAATATAATTATACTAGAGCATCTATTGGTAAAAAACAACTTCCTAATACTCTAAATTATAAGTTACCCCATCCAACAAGGGTAATGGTACCAGGTTTCGACATAGTTTTACTAGTTTCTGCTATTGTTATAACAGGTTTTATCTTTAAATATAGAAAGAAGGATAGACACTATAGATGATAGCATCATGCTGTAAAACATTAAAACAAGATTTTAAGCCAAGGAAACACCCATTGGATAAACCAATTCGCTTTTGGTCCGAGAAGGATAACCTAGATGGAAATATTGTTGATACCTATGTTATAATTCTATATACAAGAGGATGTTCTTGGGCTTATAAATCTGGTTGCAGTATGTGTGGTTACTTCAATGATAGTGCATGGCGTGATATACCCAATGAGATGCTTATAAAACAGTTTAAAAATGCTTTACAAAACTATAATGGAGAGAAGATTTTAAAGATATTTACATCTGGTAGTTTCCTCGATGAAATAGAGATACCTAGAGTAGTAAGAGACACTATATTAAATATGATACCAGATGAAGTAGATAGAATAATAGTAGAGTCAAGACCAGAATATATTATAGAGGAAACATTGATAGACATACAAGAGCATATAGATGATAAAGATTTTGAGATAGGAATTGGTTTAGAAACCAGTGATGATATAATTAGAAATAAAATAATCAATAAAGGATTTACCTTTAAAGATTATAGAGATGCTATAGATATAATTAAAAGATTTGGTTTTAGATCAAAAACATATATACTTATTAAACCTCCTTTTCTAACAGAGAGAAAATCTATAGAGGATAATATAAAAACTGTATATGATATACATCATCTAACTGATACAATCTCTTTTAATCCCGTTTCTATACATGGGAGAACATTCGTAGAATACCTATGGAGGAATAATAGATATAGACCTCCATGGCTATGGAGTATAATAGATATACTAGTTAAAAGTAAGGAGATAGTTGGAGATATAAGATTACAATGTGATATAGTTGGAGGAGGAAAAATAAGAGGAGCACATAACTGTTTCAATTGCGATAAAACTATAATACAAGCTATAACTAATTTCTCTCTATATCAAGATATAGATGTTTTCAAAGAACTATATTGCTCCTGTAGAGAGATATGGATTGAACATCTAGAACTTGAACCTTTAAGCTTTGGTTCTCTACCAGATTATCCATAGGAGGAGATTAACCATGGTAGAATCTATTGGAGAAGGAGAGATAGTTGTAATGATAGATGAAAAATATAGGAAATACCTAGTTAATACAAGTTGGGATACAAGGAAGATTAGAGGAGTAGGTGTTATAGATCCACATATACTATTAGGTATAAACTATGGGTCTCAAGTTACCATTGGAAATAAAAATTTCTGGGTTTTTAGAGCCTCTTTAATAGATAAATTAAATGCTCTAAAGAGAAAATCGCAGATTATAATACCAAAAGATATAGGAGTTATAATTGTAAACTGTGGTATTGAAACCGGTCGAATAGTATTAGAAGCAGGTATAGGATCAGGTTCTCTAACTATAGCTCTTGCAACTGCTGTAGCTCCAACAGGTAAAGTAATATCTTATGATATAAGAGCGGATTTCATAGAACATGCTATGTCTAATATAGAGAATGCTGGATTAAAAGAATATGTAACACCTGTATTGAAAGATGTTACTAAAGGCATAGATGAAAAGAATTTAGATGCAATTATACTTGATATACCTAATCCATGGGATGCTATAGAACATGTACATAATGCTTTAAAACCAGGCGGTTATCTTTGTTCCTATTCTCCTTTAACCTCACAGGTAGAGAAAACAGTGAAAACACTATGGGAATATCCCTTTATAGGTATAAAAACATTAGAAACATTGCAGAGGGAGATAGTTGTTAATAAAATGGGTCTTAGGCCTAGTTTCGATATGTTAGGACATACAGGTTATATCACCTTCGCTCGGAAGATCCTGTAGCTTCTAATTTTATACCTCTCTGATTTTGAAATCTCCCTGATTTCTTATCATATAACTCTGATGGCTTAGTAAGTAACTCTTCGAAAACTATCTGACAAAATCTCTCGCCAATAGGTATCTCAACTTCTCTATCCTTTGCATTGAAACAGCTAATAGTAAGAGTTCCATGGAAACCGGCATCTACTTTACCGAAGCTGCTTAGTATACCTTTTCTGGCATAACTTGATCTAATCCAGAGTTGACCTGTAATTTTAGAACCCATCTTAACATATTCTTTTGTACTTATTGCAAACCAAGTGAGAGCTGGTATAACAGCTACACCGTTAGTAATCCTCTGATCCTCCTTTGGAATATAAATCTCTTCTATAGATAGATCATATCCATTAGGAGTTAAAGACTTCTCATAGAAAGGCTCGATATCTAATTCTCCTTCCTCCATATACCTCTTAATATCAACATCTGATAGTACGCTCACCTCTCCTTCACCCCTAGTTTTAATCAGGATAGACGATGGTTATGCTATTAATTATTACATCATCAACAGGCCAATCGCTCATACCATACTTTGTAGTGGTATCAACTGATGCTATAGCTCTAACAACATCCATACCGTCAATAACCTTACCAAAAGCAGCATACTGCTCATCTAACTGATGTTGCGCTCCATCACATATAAAAAATTGGCTTGTAGCACTATTTGGATCCATTGTTCTAGCCATAGATATAGCTCCATCGACATGTGTAACCTCTGGGTTTGTTTCAAGTTTTATTGGCCCATAAGGATCTTTTTTCATTGTACCATTAGGATAGAAACCGCCGCCTTGTATCATGAAATCATCTATTACTCTATGAAATACTAAGCCGTTATAGAATCCATCATTTGTTAGTTTAATAAAATTAGCAGTAGTATTAGGCATCTTATCTGTATATAGCTCTACTCTAATAGTGCCCATGGAGGTATCGATTACTGCTACAGGGTAATTTGAAGTAGTAGTACCATTATTAGAGGAACTATTATTTGAAGTCATCCCTAGTAGTAGGAAACCTGCTATTATAAATATAACTCCTATAACTCCTGCTATAATGGCAAAGGTTTTCCATTGAACTTTTGTTTTCTGTTTGACAGGATTAGCTCTTTTTCTACTAGTAGTTTTCCTATGGCTCATAGAGTAGAGATAGAATATTTACTAGATAAGTGTTTTTAAATAAAGCTTAGATTAAAATATGAAATCGATGTGTTTCCCTCATTTTACTATTAGATATAGTATTCTTCCTAATAAAGTAGATAATTTGTATTCACCTGGGAACCGTAATGGGGATGATGATATTAGCCTATACTTTGGCATACTAACCTCTAAAGTACTCAATCTGATTCTAAACCATAGATGTCTTTGGTTTTAGCTTGGATAGTAAAGCTACCTTTATGATTCCATGTGTGGTTTAGTGTTATGGTTTCTCCAGAATGATATGGTCCTATCCATCCAGTGTGAGAACCATCACCCCATTTGATATAATAAAATATGTTGTCATTGTTTCTATCTATTGCAGTAATAGTATAGCTATATTTTTCTCCAATTTTGCCATTGCTGGGACCGTTAATAGTGGGTTTATCTGGTGGAATATTACCATGTCCAAAAACATAAAGATAACCATAAGGATACCCAGTTTCATTTGCAGAAGAAGAACCAATATATTACTCCATCTTCACCTATACAAGGCGAGGAATCAACCCACTCATTAGCTATTCTTTGTCGCCATCGTTCTGTTCCATCTGGGTTGATAGCTATAATATCACCACCACTGGTTTTACCTATATTAGTACCAACATAGATTATACCATCACTGGAGATTGCTGGGCTAGATTGATGTATATGTTGATTTTTACCGAGGTTGAAACTCCATTTAATTGTTCCATCAGGATTAATAGCATAGAGTTTATCTCCACCAACATAGATGGTTCCATCTGGTCCAATAGATGGGTTGGTTTCTGTCCCACTTCCTACTTTACACTTCCATTTCAATGTACCATTGGGATACAAAGCGTATAGGTAGTCATCCCATGATCCTATGTATATGGTTCCATCTTTGTCTATGGATGGTGGTCCTTTGACGTAGTGTCCTGTTTTGTATCGCCATTTTAGTGTTCCATTTGAATTAATAGCGTAGAAATAGGTGTCTCCTGATCCTATGTATATGGTTCCTTCATCACCTAGTGCTGGATCAGAAGTTATCTTATAACCTGTTTGATAACACCATTTAACAGTACCATCAGGGTTAATAGCATAAACCTTATTTCCCATTGTACCGGTATAAATGGTACCGTCATCCCCAATAACAGGGGAGGAAGAAGTGGTACCGATTTCAGTCTTCCATTTTAAATGTCCATCACTATTAACAGCATATAGGTAACCATCATAAGAACCAACATATATGGTATCATCACTACCTATAGCAGGTGAAGATAATATGATACCACCCGTCTTATAACGCCACTTTAAAGTACCATCCGGGTTAACAGCATACAAATACCAATCACCGCAACCAAAATAAACAACACCATTATCATCAACTACAATACCAGCATCAATACCATTCTCCACCCTGAATTTCCATAGTATAGCACCATTATTATCACTGGTACTATAAGGACTAAGACTGGTATGCTTGGTGTCATGACACTTCATAGGCCAAGGAGAATCCATAAGACCATCATCAGATACTACACTGTGAGAACAAACACTGGAATCCTCAACGTTACTAGAATTGGTATGAGGATCGACGTTTTTTTCACTTTGAATCGTTCCTTCTCTCATACCCTCTAGATAATATTTTATCCTCTCACTACTATTGAATAGTGGACTATAACATTTAAAAGCAACCTCCCTAACTAGAAGATCATTAGAATCATTAGGGTTAATTCTATTAGATGCATCTGTATTAGATGGAGAGAAAGTAGGTATTAACATTAGTAGAATTGTTAGATAACATAGTTTTATGATTTGTTTTCTATTCATATACCCTCTAACCCTAAAAATATAATGAACAATCATTTATAAAAATAATTCCATTAGATTAAAATAGAATTTTCTTAAAAGATTTTTATGTATAGATTGAAATGTGTAGATTGGAAAGAAAAAAAATTGTTTTTCTAATGGAGAAACAGTTATTCTGATAATTCATGAATAAGGTTAGTACAATCTATTTTCACTTTTAACCACCCCCTAGGGAAGATTTAATAATCAGAAGAACTGTTTTTTATATTTAGTGGGACAAGCGAAACTTCTATCTAATACCTATATGCAGTCAACTAGTTTGTGTGCTCTATGTAGAGGTACAAAATATCTATGTGGTAAATCAAGATGTCCTGTACTAGTTAGATACTATTCCCAGGAGAAGATTAAACCTCTTCTAAATAAACTACTTATAGAAGGTGCTTCTCCACCTAGCGTATTTATAGGTAGACAGGGTTATCCTAAGGTTTCTATTGGACCTCTTATACCTCCTGTTATGGGCGATACTTCTTTTATTGATACACCAGAGCAATGGATTAATCATTCTCTAGATGAGATAGTTGATTTTAGATCAATGCTTATAAGAGGTACTCATACAGTAAACATCTATGATGTAGAGAGTCCTGATAGAATAGTTCAGCTAACGAGGGAACTTGCTTTATCAAAAAATAGTGTATTCACAGAGGCCTTCTTCCAGAAGAAACCTAGAGGTAGAATAGTTTTCTCTGACGAGGTACAACCATATGGTCCATCTGCTCCTATAAAAAAATTTGATATCTCTAATCCAAAATATGATCATAGGATAGAGAAAGCCTTTTATGATACTGATCTAAAAGCTAGAGATGCAGTTCTAACGTTATATGAAAACGGTGTTGAGGTATCTAAGATTCAAAGAGCTTTTAGCGTTGGTGCTTTTGGTACAAAAAAATATCGTAGATTTGTTCCAACTAGATGGAGTATAACAGCTGTTGATTCTAATATCGGAGAGTATCTTATGAGTCAGACAAAGACAGCGGAATGGATTAATGAATATAGAGTATACTATCTAAACCAGTATGATAACCGATGGATTATACTTATGATACCATATGCCTGGCAGTATGAACTTATAGAGGCTTGGTATCCAAATACAACTTGGAATCCCTATGGATCTAATATTGCAATATTCAACAGCTATGAGTTTTACAATGGAAGAAAAACATATGCAGAGATAGGAGGTTGTTATTATGCCGCTCGATTAGCAGTTAATGAAACTTTAACTAGAGAGAGACGACAGGCAGCAGCAGTTGTAATGAGAGAAGCACATCCAGGATATATACTACCTATAGGTGTATGGAATGTTAGAGAAAGCGTACGTAAAGCATTATCTAGTGAACCATATAGGTTTGATACCATAGGAGAAGCTTTAGATATCGTTAGACAGAAGATGGATATACCAGTGGAGAGATGGATTAAAAATAGCGCTGTTCTTAAAAACCTTTTACAGCAGAAAAGATTAGAAGATTTTCTGAGGATAACATGAGGATTCTACAGAGAGATTGTAAAACAGCTCTTAATCCTTCTAAACTACCTGGTATAGACTATGCTTTAAATCCATATCGAGGTTGCTCTCATGCATGCATATATTGTTATGTTCCAGATGTAATAAAGATTGATAGATCAACATGGGGTAGTTTTGTAGAGGTGAAGAGAAATCTACCCTTAGTATTATCTAAGGAATTAAAACATAAGAAACCAGGGGTTGTAGGGATATCAACGGTTACAGATCCCTATCAACCTGTTGAAAAAGAATTTAATATAACCAGATACAGCCTTGAACAATTACTGCAGTATGATTTCCCTGTATCTATTCAAACAAAATCTTCGCTTGTAGAAAGAGACCTCTCTCTTATCTCTTCTTTCAGTGATATAGAAGTTATGTTTAGTATTGCAACACTAAATGAGGATGAAAAAAAATTGTTAGAACCGTTTTCATCATCAATCAAAGATCGTTTGAAAGCATTAAAATTATTCTCAGAGATAGGTGTAAAAACTAGCATCTTTTTTGGACCGATGTATCCAACTATAAAAATCGAAGATATACCTCATATTTTAGATGTTTTTAAATCAACTGGTATATCTTATGTTATGATTGATAAATTCCGTATGAAACCAGGTTTATGGGATTATATGAGTTTGAAACTCAGAGAAAACTCAGAGGTATATAGATTGTTTTCAAAGAATTTGTTCTCAAACTACTATGAAACACTGAGAAGATATATATTCAAAATTGGAGAAAAAAAGAAGATAAAGATTGTTGATGCATTCTAATTCTATTGGATATCCACTTTATATCCTGTATCTTCTTTCTTCTTTTTCTCTTTACGTTCTATAACTATGTCTAGTATACCATTTTTATACGTTGCTTTTGTTGTCTTTGGTTTCACCTCACATGGTAGTTTAACATTTTTATGGTATTTACGTTGAGGGGTATCAACTTTAATTTCAAGATCTTCCTCTGTTACTCTCAGATCTATATCTTCTTTTTCAACACCTGGTATCTCAACGGTTACTGAAACCTCATTTTCTCCTTCGATTACATCTGTTAGAGGTTCTCTCTCCTCGGATATCATTGGTTCTCCACCTTGACTTCTAATTGGTTTATTTCCAAAATCCTCTATTCTAAGTCGCCCGTCTGGCCCCATGTAAACTTTATAGCCGTGTATAACCGGTTTACCTACTGGCGCATTAGAGAACATCCTCATCATCTCCTCCGCCATCCTTCTGAAATCCTCGAATACATCGTCATCGAAGAAATCTCTGAAGAAATCATCATCAAATCCAAAGGGATCTCGTCTCCTCTTGTTTCTATCTCTTCTAAATGGATCCAATTTATCTTCACCTCCAATATATGTTATTTCAATAGATGATCCTATTATTTAAACATTTTACTTGATTGCAATATTAGGATACATATTAAGGTAACAACGAAAGTATTATATTATACTATTTATTATAAACAATAGGGGTATACAATGAAAGAGATCCTAGTGAACATTGGTATAATCTTATCTCTAGTTTTAACTTCAATAGTGATACCCACATCTAATGCAGGCAGCATATCAGGAGAGAATTTAGATCCACTTGTCGATGTTAAAGTAACCTTCCATTTACTTGAGATAAGATCTCTAGAGAAGAATGATGATCATGTTCACGCTAGGGAATATATAGATAGATACAGTCCACCGGATTTCTATGTAAAGGTATGGATTAATGATAAACTTCGTACAAGTAAGGTTTGGTGGAATACTGCATATATATACCATCCTAATTGGTCTGTAACTGTAGATGTACCAGATGATATTGATGTAGTTAATATTAAGATTCAACTATGGGATTGGAATTTTGGTTTAGATAAAATATGTGATATAAGTGGTGACTATAGTAATATACAAAGCATGGATGAAAATAAGCGTTTAGATGATTATGATGTAGAATTATATTATAGTATAAGATATGGTGTATGGTGGGGTGATGACTATACATCTGATGATCCTCTTGGTAAAGATCCAAGTGGATATGGTAGATTAAATGGTTGCGATGATGGAAGTATATATCAGCATGATCGAGACTGCGAGATGTGGTTTAAGATAACTCAAACAGATTTCGATGGGGATGGTATACCTTATTGGGCTGAGGTTAATGTTTTACATACCAATCCAATGGTTAATGATTCATATCTAGATTCAGATGGAGATGGTATACCAACCTATTGGGAGTATATATGGGGGCATAGAGCCTGGTATAATTGGAGAGATGGAACTTATCAACATTACTGGGTTTATAATGCATCTTCTCCTGAGAATTTCTCCGCTATGGATCCAGATAATGATGGTTTAGATAATATAGAAGAATATCTAACTAGTCAATGGTTTTCAGATCCATTTAGAAAGGATTTATTCATTGAACTTGATCATATGGCTGATAGTCCAAAAGGTGAGAAATCTGATTTACCTTTAGAATCAAAAGAGATATTGAGAACTGTTTTTGATAGAAGAAACATTGTTTATCATCTAGATGATGGCTGCATGGGTGGAGGCGAGGTTATACCTTTTGATAACTCATCTACCATGCAAGAGCTTAGAAGTTATTATTGGAATTATTTTCTACATGGTGATCCAAATAATTGGCGTAGAGGTGTATTCCATTATGGTCTAGTGGTTTATCACGCTGCTGATTACCCTGGTTTTGTATTCTGGAATGGAGTAAATAATTATCTTGATTCCTATCAGATCTCTAGTAAAGACATGAATGAAAAAGCTCGTTTACCTCTGTTTAAAAAAGTTATTGTTTTCGCTAGTGCCTATATGCATGAATGTGGACATACACTTGGTATCTTCCATTCCAATACACCTGGTTGTGATGATCAAAATGGTAAAGCTCCATGGCAACCTGATTACTGGAAATGGATACCATATAAGAGTGTTATGAATTATGGTTATATATATAGAATGGTTGATTACTCCGATGGTTCTAGAGGTAAAAATGATTTCAATGATTGGGAACGTATAGATTTAACGTTTTTCCAAAGGGAGCTGTGGTGATCTAACTAGTTTTAAACCTTTAAAAGAAAGAATATCAGATCTCTTTGCAATGCTTTTTAATGCTAGATTTGAGAGATTGAAATGTTCTGCGACAGTGCTAGTAAATTTACCATCTTCTCCAATAAACTCATATATCTCTTCTTCTATCTTCTCGAATTCTTCATCATCAAGAGATGCTATAGTAAAAATCTCACTGATCTCATTAACCGGGCAGGAAATGTTTATGTTGAAAGTAGAATAGAAGGATCTATATTTTTTTTGAGGTTTACCATTTATCCCCTCTTCTGGTGTACTCCATCTAGTTTCAACTAGTTTCATTTTATCAAAAAATTCTAGAGCTCTCTCACCAGGTTCACCGTATTTTTCTCTAATCTCACTGATAGCTTTCCAATCAGATTGTATCTCTTTGAAAACTGCTTTTTTTATAGGATCATCAAAGGCTCTTAGTAGTGGAACTAGATCTGTAGAGTCATTGACAACCTTTGTTCTCAGCATAAGTGTCAAACCCCGAATAAAGTTTAATAAAAAACACTACTTTTAGTATTTAAAATTTACGTTTAAAATTTTGGCTGTTTTAGATGCATTTTTCGCTTAACTTTCACTCAAAAGACTTGTTTTAACCCCATGGGGATCTCTCAAAACGCCATTCAACGGTATCATAGTCATGTAATGTATAACTGCTACATCCGACATCAGCGTATTTTCCATTGACATAATACTGCCAGTATCTACCATCTTCTCCGTTTCTAGTTCCATTGATAGATTCTATGAAGAAAGAATTATAACCAGTCCAATAGCTTTTCTCGATGGAGATATTATATATTTTGGCACATTCCAATAGGAGACCAGCGACTGTTATATTGGACGTAGTTACATCCATATATGAGATATTCCAGGTTGGAGCTATTATCTCTAGGTTGACATGATGAATTTTCTGATCATCTTTTAAATCATTATGAGTAGATTTAATCGGTGAGTTTATCTGGGTGTGGGAAACAACTATTATAGCTGTAGCTAGGAGTAAAACAATAGCTATATATATCATACTATTTACCCATTTTTTCATGTTTTTAACCCTCTATACAAATTCGGAAATAAATTCAGGTATCTTATTTCTTTTTCAATTATAATTGGATCACATCTGAGATATGAATCTTCTAGTTTAGAAAGATTCTCTCTTACTCTATTCATAACTATAGGATCATGTAGTTTCTTTGATAGAATAGATATGTTTTCAATATAATGGTATAATATAGTATGTGATAAATTGGTTTTATAGAGGTATTCTTTTACGGTTATAATTTTTTTATCTAGGAAACCCCAAGTGTTTAAGCTATATGTAAAGGGTTTAGTGTAATCAGTATATCTCTCTTTATTATCTATCATAAAAACTACTTTATTAACATCTGCAGGGGCATCTATCTCTATGGTTAATGGTCCAATTACAATTGGAATTAAAGTTTTTATTCCTGTTTTTATATTGAATATATAGAGAGTGTTATCATCTGGTGTTATAAAATAAGAGGTAGTAGGTTTATTCCTATTGTTTTTATCATAGGATTCATTTATATCTGAGTTATCTCCTCTATGATTTGTAGGGTTATCCTCATTATCATTTCCTTTAGATGGTAACTTTTTAACTGGATAAGGTTTCCCTAATAATGCTGGTATAGCATAGGCGGTCATCCATTCAGGATTATAATATCTATTCTCTGACCAGGAGAAACTACCGTCATCTTGTTGTAGAGATAGCATAAAATCAATAGGTGTTTTACCATTCTTCTCCCATTCCTTACTAGTTGGATCTCCACCAGCTGCTACTATTGCATCTACTGCCCATGCAGTGGTAGCAATATTTGTTGCACCCCATGATATAAAACCACCGTTATCCTGTTGTCTAGTTTTGATATAAGATAAAGCTTTCTGTATTAAATTTGCTTTCTCTCCCACTGCTGTTAGAGCCATGATAGCTGCAGATGTTGTATCTACATCCCCCCAACTACCATCTTGACCCTGTTTTTCTTTTATATAATTAGCTACATTTTTTATAATCGTATCATTCTTGTTTATACCAGCGGATATCAATGCTATTATACCAAATATATCGTCATATAGATTTGAAGGATCACCTATCTGTTTTCCATCATAGCGATCCTTTATATGTTGAACTAGATTTATTCCATTGAAATCCTGTGGGTTTTCATTTAAAGCTACAGATGCTAAAACCATGCGTTCCCAATCGGTTATTCTATCCTCTTGTAGAAGAGAAATATGTTGCTCTAGATACACTGTTAGGTTTCCCCATTTATCTAGATTTTCATCTGCTGAGACTATAGCCATTGCGGCCCATGCTGTTATTGAGAAACTGCCTATACATCCATCTTCCTTTTGATTTTCTCTAAGAAAACCAAGGGCTTTTTGTATAATTTCATCTGATGGATTAAAAGGATAATTGATAGAAGTAGCTTTAACTGTTTTAATATACAATATCCCCTCGGTACTGAGGAGTGTAAAGCAGATTATAATTATTAGCAGTTGTTTTACACTAGCATATATGTACATTCTACTTAGAACCTATTATAGAGAAAAATATAAAGATAACATATCTGATAACGATTATTATCAAAATGGGTAATATTAGTTTGTTTAAGGCGTTAGGTAGTGATACTAGAATTAAGATTATTAAAACACTTATAAAAGGGGAAAAACATCTATCAGAGCTAGCGAGAGAAATAGGAATTTCTATTCCAGTGACAGCTAGACATGTAAAGATTCTTGAAGAGGCAGGTATAGTTAAGAGGAGGATTATAGGTAATGTCCATCTTCTATCTGTTACAACAGAATCTATTGAAAATATATTTGAACCCTTTATAGAAGAGAAAGATGTTAAAATTAGGAAAAATGAGACCCTGCTGGATGCGTTAAAACAACTTCCAGGTTTTGAGATAAAAAAAATTGGAGATAAACAATATATTACTTCTATAGAC
>QMTB01000023.1 GCA_003649845.1 Thermoplasmata archaeon
ATAATATAGTTATGATTAATTTTAAGTGGGAGATAAAATGAAAAGGAGGATGTTAAAATTACTGATATGTCTATTAATTATTCTACCTATCTTACCAGTAAATCTATCTGCAGATCAAACTCCTCAGCTGGAAATTGCAATTCTTGGTTCTCTAAGACTTCTTGGAACAGATAGGGTTGGAGGAATAATAGTAAATGTAGGGAATACTACAGCATATGACGTATATTATAACTTCACTGTTAAAGGTGGTTTTGACAATTCCATAGATTTTATGCGTCAAGGATATGCAGGGGATATACCTGGGAGAGAGGGTGATAAGACACATTCATTTGGAGTGGTTTTCCCTAGGCAGGTATATGGTTTTGGACCTATAGTAATAACAATGGCTGCTACATCTTCTAATGCAGAGGATATAACTCATACTGTGCAAGGTTTCCAGATGGGATACTTTACCTTGGTTTTCGGAAGATAAAAAAAATATTGTAAAAGAATGGTAAAAATAAGGTTATAGAACTAAAATAACCTTTGAAGAGATCTATTTATTTCCTCTGTGAGGCATCAGAGTTTCTTATTTTAAGATGAATTTCTTATACTCTAAAGTAGTGGGATAATTCTTCTCTTTGGAGATAATTGCTTCTAGGATTCGGATTGAAGAATCAATCTATCAGATATTCGAAGATTGGAGAGGTATAATAATGTGAAGGAAATATACTCTAGAAATTTAAATTTTCATAGAGGTTATCTTTAAACCCTAATCTTATATCCCTGTAAGTATGCGCTGTAAGTTTTGCGGTAGAGACGCAGATATCTATATCCCTTATCCAAGGATGCATCTATGTAAAGAACATTTTATTGTATATTTTGAGAGAAAAATCGAGAGGACTATAAATAGATATAAGATGTTTTCTAAGGAGGATAAAATTCTAATTGCTATTGGAGGAGGTAAGGACTCTGCAGTAGCATCATATATTCTTAAAAGGTTTGGATATACTATAGAAGGTTTATTCTTAGATTTAGGAATAGGAGGCTTTTCAGAGAAAAGTAGGAGATATGCAGAGAAACAGTGTAAAGATGTAGATATACCAATTCATAGAGTGGAGATTAGAAAGCTATTTAATAGAGGTATAAATGAGGTTAAAAGTTCTAGACCAACCTGTGCTATATGTGGTGCTACTAAACGTTATATCTTCAATAAGTTTGCTTATGATAATGATTTTAATGTTCTTGTAACTGGTCATAATCTAGATGATGAATCTTCATTTGTATTAAGTAATCTAATAAACTGGAATATAGAATATCTAGGTAGACAGGGACCGATTCTACCAGGTACAGGTAAGTTTATAAGGAAAGTAAAACCACTTTATGAGGTTACAGAGGTGGAGATAAAAGAATATGCAGATGTCATAGGTATAGAGTATATATCAGAGAGATGCCCTTTATCTAAAGGTGAGAAGATTCCTAGATATAAACATGTTTTGAATGAATTAGAAAAGATGAGCTCCGGGGTTAAGATTAATTTTATCAAAGGCTTCCTTAGAAATAGACATCTATTTAAATTTGATTTAGGGAAATCTAGTATTTTAAAGGAATGTAAGGTATGTGGTATGCCTTCTCAAGGCGAAGTATGCGTTTTCTGTAGGATATGGGGTTTAGATAAACCCGTAGAATTAAAGGTCTCATAGAAAGATTTTATTTGAACTTAGGATTTACAGTGTGGAATCTTAGGAGGAATCACCTATGAGGATATTTGTAACTAGGAGAATCCCTGAACCTGGCATCCAAATGCTTGAAAGATATCATGATGTAGAGGTTAACCCTGAAAATCGTGTTTTAACTAAGGAGGAGATTATAAAAGGTGTTAGAGATAAAGATGGTTTGTTATGCCTACTAACAGATCCTATTGATGAAGAGGTTATTAATTCTGCATCTAGATTGAAGATGATTGCAAACTATGCTGTTGGATATGATAATATTGATATTAAAACAGCGACCGAGAGGAGAATACCTGTTAGTAACACTCCTGGTGTACTTACAGATACAACAGCAGAGATGGCTTGGGCTTTACTTTTTGCTGTTACCCGTAGAATCGTAGAGGGAGATCGTTTTTGTAGGGGAGATAAGTTCAAAGGATGGGATCCTATGCTTATGCTTGGGCATGATGTGAGTGGTAAAACATTGGGGGTTATAGGAGCGGGTAGGATTGGTACATCTTTTGCTTTGAAAAGCAAGGGTTTTTCGATGAAGGTGCTATATAATAGTAGACATAGGAATGATATTTTAGAAGAGAAATTGGATGCTAGAAAGGTTTCTTTAGAAGAGTTATTGAAGGAATCTGATTTTATATCTCTTCATGTTCCTTTAACTTCTGATACATATCATTTGATAGGGGAGAAGGAATTAAAGATGATGAAGGAAAATGCTATACTTATCAATACTTCTAGAGGAGCTGTTATCGAGGAGGAAGCTTTGATTAAAGCATTAAAAAAACATTGGATTTGGGGCGCGGGTTTAGATGTATATGAACATGAACCAAGTATACCTCGAGAATTAAAGAAGTTAGATAATGTTGTACTGCAACCTCATTCTGCATCTGCTACTTTTGAAACTAGATCGAAGATGGCAGAAGTAGCAGCTAGAAATCTCCTTATTGGTTTAAAGGGTGAGCATCCTCCTAACTGTGTTAATCCAGAGGTGTTTAAAGATTAACAAAAGTTATAATGTAAACACCCATATCTCTGGTTCTATTGGCAGTTCTTCTTTTTCTATATCTATTTCATTTCCAACTTTTAGTATTTTATAATTCCCTTCTTCTAGGAATTCATCTACCGTAGCGATTGGTAGAGATAAACCTTCTATTTTATAATGCATAGGTATTATAATCTTAGGTTTAATTAATTTAACTACATCCCAAGCCTCTTTTGCATCTATAGTATATGTCCCTCCAACTGGTATGAAAAGTATATCAACCTCTCCGATTTTCTTTACTGTTTCTTCATCTAAAACATGACCGAGATCCCCTAGATGGCAGAAGGTTATATCGTCTACCGTAAAAACATATATATTGATTGTGCCTCTCTTTGATCCCTTTGCTTCATCGTGAAATGCCTCTACACCTCTTATTTTTACTCCAGATATTGTATGTGGTTTTATATCTGTTATAACTATGGATTTTTCTTTCTCCACAGTTTTAACGCTGTTATGATCAAAGTGATCATGTGATACAAGTATTATATCTCCTTGAACAGTTGGTGGATGAATTCCAATGGATTTACCATCATGAGGGTCTGTTACAATAGTAACCTCATCTGTTATCTCAAAACATGCGTGTCCATGCCATCTTATTCTTAACATAATGTTTTTCCTCCGCCCAAGTATCATAGCTAAGATTATTAGAATGTTATATATAGGTTATGGTCTGATGCGAGATAGTTTTAGATATATTATTTTATTTTTGTTTTTAAAAGCGAAGAGAAAGGTTTTCCTAACAGCATGAGCCATTCTAATTCCTCTGCTGATCTCAGACCAATCTATCTCCCTAGTAGGTTCAATTACATGTATTAGATATTCTGCATGTGTATAATTTGGTAGATTGGTATATGCTCTAAAATGTGTTCCAAATTTAAACCCTGTTTTAACTATTAGAGCGCGCTTTTTTAGATTCTCGTATATTGGGTATCTAAATAATATCTCTGGATGTTTTTTCTCTAAAAATTCTTTGAAAAGAGAGATATCAACCTCTTCTCCACTAGGTTTTATAATTGTTAGAAGTTTTTGTTTCATTAGATAGAAAGCTTCTATCAGAGAAAGTTGCAATCCTTTTTTAAATGGTTTACCGTAAAATTCGTTTCTATGTAACTGCATTAGTTTATCTTGATCGAATAGTATAACACGATTATTGAGTAAAACCCCTTCCACTTCTATAGTAGTTCTATTTGATATCTCCCCTATAGGCTCTTTAAGGGAGATATCATAGTATGTGATATCTCCCTCTTCATCTACTAACCCTATCCAGTTGTTTAATTCTTTATAGTTTATATCTTCACATAGTTTTTCTAGTTTAAATGCTGTAGTTGCATCTGTCTCAGCGAAGGTAAAAACTAGGTTTTTATTGAGAGAGAGTGTTTGCTGATCTATGATAGTTGGCTGATAACCTCGATTCCTTAGGTTACGATAGATTAAATACTGTGTTTCAAAGTTATTTTTTCCATCTGCTGCTTTCTTAAATAGTTCCTCGAATGTGATTTCTCTTGTATCATCGATCAGTTTTATCTTCTCTTCTTCTAATAGGAATACTGCTTCTAATGGTTGTAGGTATAGTTTATTATCTACTAGTTTACCGATTCTACTTTTACTGTGTATTCTACCTATACCTTTAGGTTTGGATATAACTATCTTATCATCCACTAGTTTTGCTATAATTGGTTTCATGCTGTGTTCCATCTAGTTCTTTATGGTAATCATAGATACTTTTAGGCATATTAACTGTTTCTTTAGGGAGCATGGTTTTCTCAGTGTAATCAAGCGTTGTTCTAGGTAGCCAATCCATATCGTAGATTTCCTCTGCAGTTTTTTTCTCTTCTTTTTTACCTGAAATAATCCTTGCGATTGCTACACCTATAAGTATTCCACTGATAGCTGCGAGGATAGCAGTAGATACTATTAATCCTTGATTGGTTAGAGAGTTTTTAGATGCAGGAGTATGAATTGCAGGGATACCTAGATATCTAGATGATGTTTGTGCTTTAGGTGTACCAGAGTAGGTTAAAACACCAGTTATTAAACTACTGTATTTATAGTAGAATAACGCTGTTTCGACATCATCATCTATATAGCTCTGAGCGAGTTCATAGTAGCTTACTGCAAGTACAGGTTCTATACCTCTCAGTCTACTATCTCTAATACTTGCACTAGCACTTTCATTTGCCCTAGCGATCTTACTTTGTATCTTTCCCTTAGAGTTAGCATCTACAAGTTCTAAAGCAAGGTTACCTTTTGCTAATGCTTTTAATGCTTCAAATAAGGCTGCTGCAGGATATCCATTGTCATTATCTGTTCTCGCAGAATCCAAAAGATTATTTGCCTCCGAGAGAAGCTGTGAGGATGTACCCATCTCTTGCAGTATAACAGTTGAGTATATAATTGATTGCTGTGCGTCATCAATATAGTCATTTGCCAGGTTTTTAAGTTGCTCTGAGGTTATAGTACCAGTATCATTGAAATATTTAGTTAAACCAAGCCACCAACCTATACTTCTTGATCTCTCCATAGCAAAGGCGATTTCATAGAGAGCCGTAAAGTCATCGCCTTTCTGATGGTGCGCTTCTGCTGAAGATATATATTCTTGTGCCTCAGTAGCTCTAGTTTGAGCAGCTCCAACGCATTGCAGAGATATCGCTCCTTTTACCTGCGCTTGTTTTGCTATACTGCTTTCATTTTTATATAATGATTTTGCTTCTGACAGTAGTCTATCAACATACCCTTGTTTGTCATCTGTATTAAAGTATTCACATGCATAGTTTACAAATCTTGACATTATCAGAGAACTAAAGGATTGTGTTGTACTGGTATAATATAACTGTTTCTTATACCAGTCCTTTGCTTCTTGCAGTAGTTTCTCTGCATTATTTAGAAAATCTGTAACTTGGTTTCTATAATAGTTTGGGAAATAATTTGGTATAGATGATTGATCAAAAGCCTCGCTTGCATTATGATATGATTGATTTGCCTCATTTAATAAACTAGTTGCAAGTGGTTCCATAGAACTTATATAGTCTTGTGTTGAGATGCTGTGTTCAGAAGGTGTAACTGGGAAGATGTGACCGGTATAGTAGAGGAGGACATCATTTATATCAGATACTTCCTTTACTTCTATTCCATAATGTGTCATTGCATAGTCTGATACGTTTCTAGTAACTGTTCTAGTTATAGTTTGAATCCATCCGTTTTTAGTAGTTGTTTCTGTTACTGTGTCTGTATAAACCATCTGTCCCTCTGGCACTAGAAATCTCTTTGCTCCTACAGAGTATGCTGCATCGATCTTCTTTGTTATACCTCCAACGGGTCCTATGCTCCCATCTGGATTTATCATACCAGTCATAACTGTTCTATTATCCATTGTCCAACCTTCAAGTAGAGAAACTACTGCTGCTGTCATTATACCTCCTGCAGAAGGCCCGCCGATCACTGGGGAAGATGTTCGTATTACAAAGAAGTAATCATATTCATAGGGATTTATATTAGAATTTTTATCGCTTGCTACCAATGATGATGCTACTTTAACAGCTAATCTAGCTGAGCCTTGCATATCAATCTGGGTTAGAGGTAAAGTATCTACAAAAACCTGTCCGCTTCCATTGGACTGTATGGTTACCGTGATAGTAGATATTACACCTACATATCCATTTTGCGTACGACCTACTGCTGGTGCGTATACTGTTATATTGCGATACTCAAAGTGCGCTGAGCTTTCATAGATTCTGCCAGGTGTAACGGTTAACGCTAAACTTGGAGATACATATAGAATATTTCCAAGTAGAAATCCTATAAATAAAATTGTATATATTTTTCTAGATAGTTTTTTGGGCTTATAAATTTGTTTTCCCATATTTTTCTCCATATTATATCACCTCTTCATTAATTTTGTTTAATTTTTGAGAATAAAATATGATTATATGAAAGAGTTTTTAAGGAAGAATCTTCGATATAAAACCAGTCGAGGGGGGCAATTAAATATAGGGGGAAAACCGTTTTCAGGAGGCAAGTAAAAGGAGGGGTGCCCCCCTCGAGTGGTCTGCGGGGTTTGTCGAAGAAGATATGCGGGGTTTAATCCATGTTGCGCTTTCATTTTCTAACCGTCCACCGGTTATTGTTACGCAATGTAACACTACGCAACATAGTAATATATTTACTCCTATAAATAGTTTTCCATAGATTTTGAGGTTCTATCGATGCATACCTAAATAATAGATTTAAATAAATTTATCTTCACTGGCAAAACTTGGTTTCAATATCACAGCTCTACCCTTCCTCCCATCAAGCTTGGCAACCAGAGGTTCTTCAAGATGTATATGTCTAACAAATTTTAAAGAAATTCTAGGAGACTGAGAGTTAAGCCAACTCCAATCAACAAATCCTTCTCTAATAGAATAAGGGACCATTATATAGCCTATCCCTCTAGATGTAACATTATGTAGAAAATGTGCACCCTGAGAAGGTTCAACATCAAAGTGTTCAAGGGAGGTTTCAACTATTATATTAGCCTCCGAGATTTGACTCCATTTAACAGGTATACCAAGAAATCTGTCTCTAGTACCCCATCTACCAGGACCAATAAGAAGATATGGAGAGGAGAGGGAATCATTTATCCTTCCTATCTCCTCAGCTATCTCAACTGTTCTTGTAGAATCAAAGAGATTGGGTATAACATACACTATATCTTGGAGATAGAATACGCCATTCCCCATAGATCTATTGGAAAGTATCAAAATATCCTTCTTAGATATACTATCATCCCATGTAACCTCCATCTCGGAATATATCTGAGCCAATGGGCGTATCTGAAGAACAGCAAAGGTTGATGGTTCATCTTCCATTATATTCACAGCAAATTCAATTTGAATAGGACAACCCATACCCATCTGACCGATGTATAGAATATCCTGTATAATATCAGGTAGAGGGAACATGTTGTATTTTAATATACCAGCAAATGTAATAAGCAAAGGTTCATTTTCATAGTATCCGTCTCCAATAATTCCATCCTCTACATTATATGTACTAGCAATGAGAGACATAGAAGCATCCTCTTTCATATCCCTAACATCTATCTTTTTAAGAGTAACATCCTCATTTATAGATAAAGTGAATGTTTTCTTTGACATATCTAAAACATAAAGTTCCTTCTGAGAATTCTCTAAAATCTGTTCAAATGTAGAAAAATCAGGTAGATGTCGAGGATATCTAGGAGAAAAACGTATACATTTCTCTCCATTCACTATTGTATTACCTAGACCAACAGCTATACTTGCAATGCCGTCCTCAAATGTTTGAGGTTTAACTGGATAGAAATTAAGAGTTTGTGCAACTCCAGAAAATGTAGGATAAAAATATTCACCGTGTTCCATTCCAACTAGTTCCTGGATAACTATAGCCATCTTCTCCTCTTCAAATTCAGATAAATTAGAAGAGATATATGATCTAGCTTCTTTGAAAAAAACAGATGCATATATAAGTTTTATAGCCTGACAAAGCTGCTCTAACCTAACAGCATCATCAGGGCTATTATTAGGTAGCATATATGTGAGATAGATGCCTGCAACTGGTTTGCTTTGAGAATCTTCAAGGAGACTAGAGGAACGAACTGCTAAAGGCGACCTAAAAAATCTTAAGAGACGTCTGAGATCTTCTTTTAACTCTTTACATATCTTAGCTTTCAAGAAAACCTTAGATATCTCTTCATCTGATAAATCATTTTTATTTAGATACTCTCCGAGGTTATTATCCGATATAAACCTGTCAAATTCTAAAGTTCCAATTACAACTGTACTGGGAACAGTTATCCTTACACCAGGATATTTATTTTCCAAAGAATACCTACTAATGAGTGATCTAATAAAAGCTATCCCTCTACCTTTACCACCTAATGAATCTCCTCTAATTCTACTAAAAGATGAATCAAATTCAAAATTTTGCTTAGAAAAATCTGTGATAACACCCATCTGCTTCTCTCTTCTACTCTCATTGAAAACAGTTATAAGATATCTACGAACTTCTTTTAAATCAGCAAACTCCTTAGGATTCTTCAACCGAAGTTTCATTGCAAGTTTAAATTCACCACGAGCCATAAGCCAATTTGAAAAATCATTCCTCTCAGCATGATAAAGAATAGATTCCAAGGGAATCTTCTGTAAAGTCTCCTCAAACTCTTTCATATTAGAGGTTTTAGCTATAACCGTTGTTTGTTCAGTTGATCTCTTATTAGGATCAAAATCTTTGTTAGGAAGTCGAAAAATAAAATCTCCAAAACCTAATTCCTGTAAAAGAAAACTCTCGAAATCCTTCAAAAGAGTTGGAGATTTTTTATATAGAAAAAAGGCACCTATCTCCTCTGCTTTTCTTTTATTCTTAAGATCGGAAGATTGCATTAAAACCCTAACATACCTCGATTTATCTCTAACATATCGAATAAAATCATAGCCAGCATTTGGATCTAATCTACCTCCCCTTTTAAACTCTACGTCAGCTAAAACACCTAACACATACTCCTTATACCTCTCATATAATTCTACGCCCTCTTCAAATGTTTGAGCTAATAAAATCTTAGGGCGCATCCTCCTCCTTAGAAGGCGTTGCATCTCATTTAAATCCTCTGATAGAGAACGCCTAGTTTGCTGCACAATCTGGGTATACATAATAGGTAAAAACATAGAATAGTATCTTATAGAATCCTCAACTATGATAAGAACCCTAACATTTCCATTAACAGTATCAGATGAAACGTTAACACTATCCTCAACATACTTAATTATAGCGAGGAAAAGAGTTGGATCACCAGTCCAATAGAATACTCTATCAATGCCTTCCTCACCACTTCTGTTCTCTATAAGATTTATATCTGCAGCATCTGTAACTAGTAATATGACTGGGAGGTTAGGATTTTTTGATTTAATCTTCCTTCCAAAATCAAAAGGGTCCAAACCAATATGCTTGGACATAGTTATAACTAAATCATACCTACCACTCTCTATCTTTTCCAATGCTTCTTTTCCAGAACTTACATGGGTAACACGGGGAGGAGAACTTAGAAGATGATGCTGATACTGTCCAATAACTAACTCTGAGATTAAACCCTCCTCTTCGATTATAAAGGCATCATACAAACTAGATACAAGTAGTATCTCTCTTATTTTAAAAGGCATAAGTAGATGATACATCTCTCTATGTTCATCAGGAATCTCACTCAATGATCTACCATAATCTTTATCTTCCATCAACATCTCAATCATCAAAAGAATACATTAAAGTTTTCAGGTTTTATAGAAACTAGTTTAACAACATTAGAAAATAATTGAAAAAAGGAAAGAGAATAAAGGGAGAAAGAGGTTTTATATTATACCCTGGTCTATCATTGCATCAGCAACTTTTACGAAACCAGCGATGTTCGCTCCTTTAACATAGTTTATATAGCCATCTTTCTCCTTACCATATTTAACACAATTCTCATGGATCTTCTTCATTATACCATGTAGTTTTGTATCAACTTCCTCTCTAGTCCAAGAGAGACGCTGGCTATTCTGACTCATCTCAAGTGCACTAGTAGCAACTCCACCAGCATTTGCTGCTTTACCTGGACCAAATAGAATCTTTGCCTCATGGAATATCTCTATACCATCTGGTACAGTCGGCATGTTAGCTCCCTCAGTGACACAGATACATCCATTATCAACGAGTGCCTGTGCATCTTCCTTACTTATCTCATTTTGTGTTGCAGATGGAAAAGCCATATCACATTTTATATGCCATGGTCTTTTACCAGCCTCATATTCTACATTAAACTCTTCAGCATATTCCTTAATTCTACCACGTCTAACGTTTTTAAGTTCCATGATCCATGCAAGTTTCTTCTCATCTATACCATCAGGATCATATATCATACCAGATGAATCAGACAATGTGACAACCTTTGCACCTAGTTGAATAAGTTTCTCCGCTGTATACTGAGCAACATTTCCAGACCCAGAGATTGTACATACCTTACCTTTTATTGATTTCTTCTTGGTTTTCAGCATCTCCTGAGCAAAATACACTGCTCCATAACCAGTTGCCTCTGGTCTAATAAGACTACCGCCCCAGTTGAGACCTTTCCCGGTTAAAACCCCTGTGAATTCATTGCGGATCTTTTTATATTGACCAAAAAGATAACCGATCTCCCTTGCACCTACACCTATATCGCCTGCTGGTACATCAGTATCTGGACCAATATGTCTGTATAATTCTGTCATGAAAGCTTGGCAGAAACGCATAACCTCTGCATCGGATTTACCTTTAGGATCAAAGTTTGAGCCACCTTTTCCACCACCAATTGGGAGAGTAGTGAGACTGTTTTTAAAGACCTGTTCAAAAGCAAGGAATTTAAGTATACTAAGATTGACACTGGGATGAAATCTTAATCCTCCCTTATATGGTCCTATAGCACTATTCATCTGAATTCTATATCCTCTGTTAATATGAATCTCGCCGTTATCATCAGTCCATGTCACACGGAACATAACAACTCTCTCTGGCTCTACCATTCTCTCTAGAATCTTGTATTTCTGATACTGCGGATGTTTTTTATGAACGACATTAAACTTTCAACTACTTCTTGTACTGCTTGATGAAATTCTTTCTCTCCTGGGTTATCTTGTTTCACTTTATCCATAAACGCTTGGACATCTTTATCCATAATAACGCCTCCATACGATAGTTGTGCAGGGTATCATAATTGTGTATTAAAACTTTATGATAGAGATTCCAAGGAAAAAGGTAAATTTGAAATAAATCTTATAAATCATTCTATAATTACATAGAAAAGGATATCCATATGGTCTTCACAATTCGGATAGTAAGCAACACGCCTCTTACAAATGAAACCGATCCAGAGGTTGTTGCAAAAACATTCTTTGAGCAGATAGGCTATCTCTCAAAGGGCGCTGATCCTACAATCCCCTATAAACTATTTGCCGATTTCTTCATAAAACACCCTGAAAAAGCATGGTTTGTAGAGGATCTAGCTAAACAACTAAATACATCTAAACCTACTATATACCGTCATTTGAATAAACTTAAAAACATGGATATATTAGAGGAAACACAGGTTTATGATGAACTAACAAAACAACATAAAAAGGCTTATCGTATAAGATATGGCAACCTACAAAAAGCATGGAATTTTGTAGAAGCACATATTAAAGTAGCTGTAGAAAACTATGGGAAAACCGTAGAACATCTACAAAAGCTTATGGAAAAAAAGAGGATGGATGAAGAATAATGAAAAAAGAACAGAAAATAGAATTAACAATAGGATCTAAGTATAATATAATATCTATAGGTGGGAGAGACAAACCTCTAGAAAGCGAGGGAATATTTGAAGGATATATATCTGTAGGCTCTGACGCATTAGGTCTTCTAATAAAACTAAGTGAAAAACATAAAGATATGGCTGGTAAAATCAGAATAGTTCCCATACAAGCTATCCTCGCGATAGATATAATAGATGCCAAACCTAGAAACACTAAAGAGAGAGATAGAGAGATCCCTCATTACGTAGGATAGAGATTTCCAGGGGAAACTAACTGTTCTAGATTAAACGAGTCTGCCCTTGTATCTTATATTTTGATAGATCCTCAAAAAGCTCATCTTCCTTTAAAATCTTCAAGATTTCATCTGCTGACGATGAAAGTTTTATCTCCCTCGTACGACCATATCTACCTTTAGATATAACTCTAGCAGTAATTATACCAAGCATATCAAGTTCAGATATCAAATCTGCAACTCTACGCTGCGTTAAAACGTCGGTTCTAATCTTCTTACAAAGCTCCTTATATACATCATAAACCTCACCAGTAGTTATAACCCCTATATTTCCAGTGGACTTATCATGTTTCTCTTGAAGTAGTATAGCTAGAAGTATCAACTTAGAATGAGTAGGTAGGGTTCTAACCACCTCAGTAATTCTATCAACCTCTATTTTATTCTGAGCTAATCTAACATATCTACTGGTAACCCTTGGAGAACCTTCTCTCTCAGCTAACTCTGCAGCTATACGTAATAAATCAAGAGCTCTCCTAGCATCACCATGTTCCTGTGCTGCTAGAGCCGAACATAAAGGTATAACATCATCATCAAGCACATTATGTTTTAAAGCAATATCAGCTCTCTGCTTCAATATATCTTGTAGCTCACTAGCATCGTAGGGTGGAAAAATTAGATTTTCCTCTCCAAGACTAGATTTCACTCTTGGATCTAGAAACTCAGTAAACTTAAGGTCATTTGAGATACCAACTAAAGAAACTCTTGCACGTTCAAGATAGCTATTAATTCTAGATAAATTATATAATGCATCATCTCCTTTAAGTTTGTCTATCTCATCTAAAATTATTATTGTAACTCCTCCGTTTTTATCAATCATAGATCTAAGCTTAGAATATACTTCATCAGTAGGCCAACCTGTAAATGGTATCCGTTCAGACCAATCATTAATAAAATGATTAGATATATTTTGTAGTAGACGATATTGAGTATCTACAACCTCACAGTTGATGTATACAAAATTAACCTTTCTATCTAACTCTTCACCTTTTTTTACAAGTTCCTTCCCAACGTATTTGGTAACAGCAGTTTTACCAGTACCAGTTTTCCCATAGATAAATATATTAGATGGTGTTTCACCCCTCAAAGCAGGAACTAATATAGAAGCCATATCACTAATCTCTTTCTCTCTATGAGGCAAAATATCTGGCATATAAGATGGGCGCATAGCTTCTCTATTTACAAATATACCATCGTTTCTAAGTAGACGACCAAATATATCTTTACTAACCGTCTTCCTCGTAAATTCACTCACCCCAACAAACTATAAAATGTGATTACTATTTAATATTAATCCACATTACTCCAACCCCATCATTTCAACTGGAAGTAATAGTATATATAGCTCATCATTTGATTCAATTCAATAAAATCATTTTAAAACTATATTTTAGAAAAAGAGAGAATATTTATATATCCAATTTCATATCTATCTGGATATATTCACATTGACTTGGATATACATCATAGTGTTCACAATACACTTCCACAGGAAATCAAG
>QMTB01000024.1 GCA_003649845.1 Thermoplasmata archaeon
ATATATATTATCTCTTACAATATTTTTAGAAGAGGAATAAATAAATAAACCGTATCTTGTATTTTGGAATGAACAGCCTGTGATATTATTTGAGAAACCTTGTGATATATAAGCTCCTACTACTTGGTTTTTATAGAAACTACAGTTGTATATTAGATTATTAGAGGAGTTTAATATGTATAAGCCATATCCTCCATCTGTGAAGATAGAATCTCTAACCGTATTATTATAGGAGATATAAAATAGGATACTAGCATAGTTATAGTTTAGAGGAGATCTTTTTATGGTAACATTATCAGAAAAACCTATAAGAATACCTATTAGGGAATTATCTATAGATATATTGTGAATAAGTATATTAGAACAATTGGCTAATAAAAGTTCTCCGAGACTAGAATTGTTCAACGTTAGATTAGATTCATTTTTTAGATAATATATAGGTTTCCCATCGAGGGTGTTATCTTCGATGATATGTGTATTCCAGTCGGATAGTTTTTCTCCATATAGATAGATACCATTTATGGAGATAGAATTTCCAATCAATCTATTTCTAGGGGAATGATATAGAATAATACCGCTAAACATTATATTGTCAGATAGAGTGTTGTTCATAGATTTTATAATATATATGCTAAATTCAGACTGAGTAAACCTATTATTTGAAATAATATTACCTGTAGAATTAAAGATATAGATACTATAGTAGAATTTATCTAAGAAGTTATTCCAAGAGATATTCAGGGACTCTGAATCTATAATGGAAATTCCATTATAATATGTGGAGAATATACTATTCAATATATCTATATGTTTAGAGTTTGAGATTTCAATTCCATAATATTCACCTATAAATGTAAAATCTTTTACACTTACATTATCAGCAGATATATAGATGATATAAGAACTGTTACCTTTGAGTATAGTTGAAACACTATCATTGCCCTTCAAAGTTATAGGTCTATCGATCCATATAGTATTAGTATATAATCCATTCTCAACATAGATAGCATCGTAATCACCAGCGTTATATATTGCATCTTGAATAGTAGTGTAATTACCTTGACTATTGACATTGAGGATATTATACCTGTTATTAACAACGAATCTAGAGGTGGTTTCAACTGTTTTATTTAAACATATAACTTTTAGTTTGATAGTATATAAGCCTTCTTCTAAGTCACTTGTATTTAATGAGGTTAAAACATTATTTTCTACGCTACTATTTGAATCAACTATTTTAATCCAATGAATTGGATTATATCCTCTACCGTATTCAACTATATACCTCTTGAAGTTTTCTCCAGAAGCATTACCAGTTATATTGATTATTCCTTTAACATTAGTATCCATAGATGGAGTTGATATATCTGCTTTAATTATATCATACATAACTATTCTACCAAGGTTTATTCTACCACCAATATATGGAAATATGGAAGATAAAATATCTGAATTAGAGGTTATGATTCTTTTAACATCATCTGGATTTAAACTATGGTTTTTAGAGAGGAGTAGGGCACATAGGCCCGCTACGAATGAAGAAGCCATACTGGTACCGCTACTATAATAGTATTTTCCTCCTATAATTCTAGGAGGATCACCTGTATTATTTGCTCTAAGAGAGAGGATATCAACACCTGGAGCGCAAACATCTATTCCATCTCCCCAGTTGGAGAAATATGCTTTTCTATCATGATAATCAGTAGCTGCAACAGTGATTGTTTCATTCATATTCTGAGGAGAGTAAAACTTTACTTCATCATTATTATTACCAGCAGCAAAAACTAGTATACAACTAGAGTTATAGGCGTATCTAACAGCATCTTCTAGGATAGGGTTAAATCTAAGTCTATATGAGGAACCCCAGTTATTGTTGATAACATCAACACCTTGATCTGCAGCCCAACATATTGCTTGAGCGAGTATATCACTATAACCATCACCATTGTTATATAATGCTTTAACAGCCATTATAGAAACATTCCAGTTTACACCTACTATTCCTATAGAATTATCACCAACTGCACCAATTATACCAGCACAAAGTGTTCCATGTCCATTATAATCCATTGGATTACTATCATTATAGATGAAATCAGCGCCATATATATTATCTATAAATCCATCGTTATCATCATCTATACCATTATTGGGAATTTCATCCTTGTTGATCCAAAGGTTATCGATAATATCCTCATGTTTATAATCAATACCTGTATCAATAACTGCTACTGTAATATTATTAGATCCAATAGTGAGATTCCATGCGTTTTCACATTGAATCCTTTTTAAACCCCATAGATCATCATAAGGTTGATCCCAGCTACCATATGAATGGTAATATGGATCATTAGGTATATTATATATTTCCATTATATAATTCGGTTGAGCATATATTACATATGAGTTATTATTATAGTCATCTGCTACAATCTCTGGATCTACATCCTCTGTATATTTAAATTTATAGATATTTAGCAATTCTGGATCTCTGCTTTTTTCAAACACTCTTTTAATCGATTGAACACCGTATTTCTTATTGAGATTGAGTATGGATTCTTCATTGAGTTTTATATTTGATTTGAATCTTATGAGTATCTCACCAGGTACACTATGGTTTATCTCACTGGAATTCTCCATTGGTAGATTAAAGTTATCTTTAGTGAACAAAAATTCTTCGAGTTTTGAGATATTCTCTATATTAGAGATAGATTGCTTATTATTAGATTGATTAGAATCTCCATATGAGTTATCAGTTGATACCCCTCTAATAGCTCCTCCATATGGAATTAAAACTAGTATTGCACAAAAAACTACTATACATTTCCTCCGCATATGGTTTTACCTCCCAGGATGGGGTTTTCCCCTTTCCCCAAATCCATTATAAATTATATCATCTTAAAATTTACTATTTATTTTATTTTTGACTCACTGTAGAATCCCATCTATCTAAAGATGCTATTTCAATGAATCTAATTAATATTATGAAAAATGAGTTAAGAATCTAATTAATATTATGAAAAATGAGTTAAATAACTAGTATTTAATATTCGATGATAATTGACCTATAGGTATTAGGGGTGATGCCACTATTAAATCGATTGACCTACCAGATGTACAGGCTAGTCCGTCAAACATGCATTTTAGATTGACTAGAGTTGGAGTTACAGGTGTTAAAAAACTTGTTAATATACATAGACCTAATAGAGAGGTTATCCCTCTCACTGTAAAGATGGATTTATTTGTTGATCTACCTGCAAAACAAAAAGGCAGTCATATGTCTAGAAATATAGAATTAGTTTCAGAATTCCTTGAAATAGAGGAGAAACAACCTGTAAAGGATTTAGAATCATTCTGTGCATATATAGCAAAGAAATTATTGGAGAAACACGAGTATGCTAATTATTCTGAGGTTAAAGCAGAGGCAGATTACTTCCTAGAGAGAATTGCACCTTCTGGAAAGAAGATCTTAGAACCATATAAACTTGTAGCGGAAGCAAAGGCAGATAAAAGAGGTAACATTCGTAAACTTATAGGAGTAAAAGTTATAGGTATGACAACTTGTCCATGTGCCATGGAGATTATCCGTAAAATAGGTGGTTATAAAAAGGAGGTTGTTCCACCTACCCATAATCAGAGGAATATAACAACTGTTATGATTGAAGTACCTGGTGATAACAATATAGTAGATGCAAATGATCTAATAGATATAGCAGAACGATCTTTTAGCTCTCCAACCTATAGTTTACTTAAGAGAGGGGAAGAAGGTGAATTAGTATACAATGCCCATAAGAATCCTAAATTCGTTGAAGATGTAGTTAGAGATATACTCCGTGCTATAATTGAGAGGTATAAAGAACTACCAGATGATGTAATTGTAGTTGTTAGAAGCGAAAGTGAGGAATCTATTCATAAACATAATGCTTTCGCTGAGAGAGTTACTACACTAGGGGAACTTAGAAGATAAAAAAATGTCTCTTCTAAACATTTAAAAATATCTTCTGTATAACTGGGTATCCATGGTAAAGTATCATATAGCATGGCTTCCAGGCGATGGAGTTGGAAATGATGTTATGGAAGCCGCAAGGATTGTACTTGACGCTATAGGTTTAGATGCAGAGTATATCCATGGGGATGTCGGCTGGGAGTTTTGGAAGAAAGAAGGAGATCCTCTACCTCAGAGAACAATAGATCTACTGAAGGAGACAGATTGTTGTCTATTTGGAGCTATTACATCTAAACCTAATACAGAAGCACAGAAAGAACTTGCACCAGAGTTAAGAGATAAAGGATTTGTATATTCTAGTCCTATTGTTAGAATTAGACAACTTTTAAATCTTCATACAAATCTTAGACCTTGTAAAGCTTTTAAAGGTAATCCATTGAATTATAGAGATGATATTGATCTAGTGGTATTCCGAGAGAACACAGAGGGATTATATGTTGGAGTAGAGTTTCATCCTGTGCCAGAAGAGATTTTTAAAGCTCTATCTATACATCCAAAGATGGAGAGATTTTCATCTACTCCATTAGATGAATTAGCTATTTCAACAAGGATTTTTACTAGGAAAGGATGTAGAAATATCATATGTCAGGCTTTTGAGTATGCCAGAGAGTACAATCGAAAGAGTGTTACATTAGTAGAGAAGCCTAATGTTATAAGAGAAACAAGTGGCATGATGCTCCAAGAGGCTAGAGAGATAGCAAAAGAGTATCCAGAGGTAGAATTTAGAGAGGTAAATGTTGATGCTATGTGTATGTGGCTTGTTAAAAACCCTCAAGATTATGATATCCTAGTATCTTCTAATATGTTTGGTGATATAATATCCGATCTATCAGCGCAACTAGTAGGAGGTTTAGGTTTTGCAGCTAGCGGTAATATAGGTGATAACTATGCACTCTTTGAACCTACACATGGTAGTGCACCTAAATATGCAGGTAAATATAAGGTGAATCCAACTGCTATGCTTCTATCAGTCAAACTTATGCTCGATTGGCTTGGAGAGAAAGATAAAGCAAAGAAATTAGAAGAAGCGATTGCAAAAGTTATAGAGGAAGGTAAGATTAAAACCTATGATCTAGGTGGAAGCAACACTACTTTAGAAGTAGCTGAGGAGATAGCAAGAAAATATGAAGAGATCTAGGAAGAGTTTTTGGAAAACTCTTTAAATATAAATCTGTTTCCCCCTTCCATCGGAGGTTACAGTTTATGGATAGAAGAAGAGTTATAATAATGGGTGCAGCTGGCAGAGATTTCCATAATTTTAATGTATATTTTAGAGATAAAGAAGAATATGAGGTTGTAGCTTTTACTGCTACTCAAATACCAGATATATCTGGTAGAAGATATCCATCTGAATTAGCAGGATCTCTATATCCAAATGGTATCCCTATATACCCAGAGGAGAATCTATCTAAACTTATCAAAGAATATAATGTTGATGATGTAGTATTTGCATATAGTGATGTCCCATATGACTATGTAATGGAGAAATCAGCTATAGTAAATGCTGCTGGTGCAAATTTTATATTATTAGGTCCAAAAAGTACTATGATTAAATCTAGGAAACCAGTTATAGCTATATGTGCTGTTAGAACAGGTTGTGGTAAATCCCAGGTATCTAGAGCTGTATTTAAGATTTTAAGAGAGAAAGGTTTCAAAGTAGCATCAATTCGCCACCCTATGCCATATGATCCTGATCTAACAACGCAGATATCTCAAAGATTTGCAAGTTATGAGGATTTAGATAGATATAATTGTACTATTGAAGAGAGAGAAGAATATGAACCATATATCAATATGGATGGTATAATATATGCAGGTGTTGATTATGGTAGAATCCTTAGAGAAGCAGAGGAAGAAGCAGATATAATTATATGGGATGGCGGTAACAATGATTTCTCTTTCTATAAACATGATATGCTTATAACACTTGCAGATCCACATAGACCAGGACATGAGTTATCTTATTATCCTGGTAGTGTAAACACTTTATCAGCAGATATCATAATTATAAATAAGGTTAACACTGCTAGAAGAGAGGATATTGAAAAGGTTCGTTCGAATATTGAAAAGGTTAATCCATCAGCTAGAATAATAGAAGGTATATCAACTGTTTTCGCAGAGGATGGAGATAAAATTAGAGATAAAAGAGTACTTGTTATAGAAGATGGACCAACTGTTACACATGGAAGTATGCCATATGGTGCAGGTACTGTTGCAGCAAATGAGTATCATGCAAAAGAGATCGTTGATCCCCGCCCATTTGCCGTTGGTTCTATAAAAGAAACTTTTGAAAAATATAAACATCTGTTAAAGGTTTTACCAGCGATGGGATATGGAAGAAAACAAATGCAGGATCTAGAGGAAACTATTAATAGAGCAGATGTCGATCTTGTTGTAAGTGGTACACCTATAGATTTGAATAGAGTTATAAAACCTAATAAACCTATTATAAGAGTTAGATATGATGTGGGAGAGGAAACATTGAAGCAACTTAGAGAGATCGTCGATGAATTTATTGATAAACATGTTATCAAGAGATAGAGCCTTCTTTGACAAAGAATGCTAGTAGTGTTTCTAGTTGAATCTGAGCGTTACTACCTTCTGTTAATCTAAATTCTATCTCCCCTGTTTTCTCTATAAGTCTAATCTTACTCTCCTCTGTTATAGGTAGATCAAAGATCTGTTGATGAATCTGTTTAACTAGATCTTCTCCACTTAAACCTTGTTTCAATAATATATCATATAGTTGATTTCTAGCGGCTATAAAATCACCTGATAAAGCTGTTGTTAATAGTTTTTTTATATCCTCTGGTTTAGCCATAGAGCTGACTTCATATAGTAGATCAGCGGTTATACGATTACTTAGAGAAGCGCTCATCTGTAGTACATTAACTGCTTTCCTCATATCTCCTCTGGAAACAAAGATAAGGGTTTCTAATCCATCTTTAGTTATCTCTAAACCTTCTTTCTGAGCTATCCTTCTGAGATAATTTTTTATATCCTCGCTTGTAAGAGGTTTAAATCTAAATATAGCACATCTAGATTGTATAGGCTCTATGATTTTAGACGAATAATTAACAGATAAAATGAATCTACATATGTGGGTGTATTTCTCCATTGTTCTCCTAAGAGCTGCTTGTGCATCAGGTGTTAGAGAATCTGCTTCATCTAGGAATATAATTTTAAATGGAACATCTCCTAATGGTGATATCCTTGCAAAGTTTTTGATTTTACCTCTTATAACATCTATACCTCTCTCATCGCTAGCGTTTAACTCCATAAAATTTTGTCTCCAAGTATCAGCAAATAGTTCTTTTGATAAAGCAAGGGCAGAGGTTGTTTTACCTGTACCCGCTGGTCCAGCGAATATAAGATGAGGAACGTTCTTGGTTTTAACATATGCTTTTAATCTTTCAACTATAGGTTTTTGACCTATGACCTCATCAAGCGTTCTAGGTCGATACTTCTCTATCCAGATGTCATCCATATTTAATGGTAAATAGAATCCACTGATTAATTCTTTTGGTTTACTCTTTTAGTTTACATCTCACTATCGTCCAATATTTTAAAAAAATGAGAATATTTAAATAAATAGATATGCTATCTTTTTCGGAGAATAATCATATGGGAGATTGGAGGAGAGAGAAATGAAGAATATGGTATTTGGAGTGGTTACCCTATTTTTCTTAGCTGGTATACCTTCTATAATAGATGCAGAGTTTCTAATGGAGAATAAAGAATATAATATGGAGGATACAGGTGAAGAATTAGCTACTGTATATATCAAGAAGTTTGATGCAAAGTTAAATAAACTAGTTGATAAACCTATAGCGAATATATCAAAAAGTGAAGCATTAAAACTTAAAGAAACACTTCAAGAGATATGGGAGGATAAAAGTTTATCTGCAGAAGAGAAGACGATAAAACAGTTACATATCCTCTATGATGAAAACATTCTACCATCTGATATACCTATAGATGAATTATGTAGATTTATACGTGATATGTCTAATAGAGATGTATCTACATTTCCAATAGCTTCTACTCAGGGGAATGTAATGAATTTTCTATCATTCATCTTCATGTTTAATCTCTTTCAAAGTACTTCTTTTGCATGGTTATGTTTAGCTAGTGAAAACTATTATAGTCCACCAGTTGATGTATTTGGATATAATCTATCAGCCTTCTTCCAGTATGCTGTATGTGGTATAGTTGCACCATATTATGCACTTGGTTATCTATCGACTGTAGGGTTACTTGGAGCTCAAGGTTTTTTCCAACCAACGAGTTATTTTGGATTTATATTTGGATTCGCATGGATTATGTTTGCCTTGCAGTGGGGTACACCTCCAGCATCGATATTTGAGATAATATTTGGTCTTGCTGGTCTACCTGTATTTGTAGAGTTCGTCTAAGAAACATTTCTCTATTATTTTTTATATAATTTTAGTATAATATCTGGTAGATTCTCTATATTTCTAGATAATCTATGATCGTCTTGTAGGAATAAAACTTGTGCTTCTTGTGCTTTTGCAAATTCTATACCCCAGCTATTTGGAACAACTTCATCTTCTGTTCCAAGTATTATATAGATATCAGCTTGTATCTTTATTGTAAAAAGTTTTTCATCCTTCATATCTCTCAGTATACGTTGAGGCATACCTTGGATATCTGATATATCTATATAGGGTGGTATAATAGCAGGGTTTAATAGGAATAATGTTTCAACTTTTTTATTATTCAAAGCGGTTTCTGCCGCTAGGAAACCTCCTAATGAGGAACCTATAAGGATAACATTATCATCATCTTTAATTGCTTCATCTATCCTCTCCAGGCAGTTTCTTATAATTAAATCCTCTGGTTTACCATTTCTATATTTTATAGGTGTAGTATGTAGTTTTTCTTTGAATAATCTACCTTTAGTGCCATCTGGGCTAGATAGATATCCATGTATATAATACCACATAGATGTAATCACCCTATCTGTTTAGTTGAAATGATTTTCACGTAAACCTTTCTATTTCTAGGTCCATCTCCTTCATAGAAGAATATATGCTGCCATGTACCAAGTAGTAGTCTAGATTTTTCAATTAATACCATAGTGGAGCAACCTATGAGTGTTGATTTAATATGTGCATCACTGTTTCCTTCTACATGTCTATATCCCGCATCTCTTGGGATGAGTTTCTCCAGTGTTTCTAATATATCCCTTTGAACATCTGGGTCTGCTCCTTCATTAATTAGTATACCAGCGGTTGTATGAGGAACATAGAGTATTATAAAACCATCTTCTACACCTGTTTCTCTAACTATCTTCTCCACCTTGCTTGTAATATCAATTAGCTGAGATCTTCTGTTAGAAGAGATATTAATGGTTTCAATCATAATATAGAGGATAAAGTTTTTTAGATTAAAAAATATTGAGGAAACCAAAGAAATTATAAACAATTGTTAATATACTTTATTGGCGAAGAGTTAGTATGATAGATGAAAACTATTCTAAGATGATAAAGAGGGAGGATATACTCGATAGGGTTTATGAACTAGCTTATAGATATGAAGCTGAACGCGGTAGCTGCCCACAGTGTGTATTATCGGCTTTAATGGAAGTATTAAATGTTGGAGATGAGAAAACTATTCAAGCTGCAGATGCACTTGCTGGTGGAACTAGTTTATCTACATATGGTACATGTGGTGCACTTGTAGGGGGTTTACTAGCTATAAGTTCTATAGTTGGTAGAAGCTATAAGGCTTTCTCCGCTGGAGATGTAAGAAGAAAAGTTTTCAGGTATTCTAAGAAACTATATGATAGGTTTATAGAAGAATATGGATCTCTTATCTGTAGAGATATACATAGAAAATTGTTTGGTAGAACATTTAATCTTCTCGATAAATATGAGTATGAGGAATTCGAAAGAATGGGTGGACATGTAGATAAATGTACAAGTGTTAGTGGTAATGTTGCTCGGTGGACTGCAGAGATACTTTTAGATGAAAAACTAGTTGAGTTAAAATAATGAAACTTGTTTTATTCTCACTGAGATTTTAACTACAAGATTGGTTGAATACCTGTTGTATTTTAAAGATTGATTCTATAAATATATTATACTCCATAGAAAAAGTAGATTCTCAGAAGGCTTTTCTCTACAATTCCTTATTTCCAATATAATGGTAGATCAGGGCTTTGTTTACCATTATTTGGATTATAATAGTATCTATCATTGAAGAAAGCCCAGTATTCTTCAACTGGATATGGATGAGTAGCAAAGAAATTAAATGGAAAACCATGGTTATTTACTAGTTTATTATCATCGTCATCCCAGAAGGGACCAGATGTAGCTTCTAATTCCATCCAGCTTCCATTTTGATAAATCTGTACCCATGCATGTCCTCCTATCACACCTGAGAAGTTAACCTTCCCTACAACTACTCTAACGTTTTCCTTTGGTATACCTATTGCTTCTAATATTGAAACCAGCGTATACGCTTGTGATTCACAGTCGCTAACAATGCTTCCTGGTACAGGATTAGTAGGATAGGTTGGTGTATCGTGTATGAAAACAGATGGTAGAAGCCATAACTCTGGTCTACCATTTAGAGTTTGATCAGAAACCCATATCCAATTTACAGCTCTATGATAAGCTTCTCTAGGTGAAACAATATGATTATTGGAAATATAAGATAATATCACTGGATCATCAGGTGTAACATATTTTTGATATCTAGAGATTTGAGTAAAGTTTTCTTTCTGTAAAACTAGATCTCTATGTTTAAGTAGTTTCCTTAGTTTAAAGGATTTTAATTCCTCCGTCACCTCCTCTCGAAGTTGTTGGAGAAGAGGAATATTTCGAGGGGTATCATCTCCGTAAAGATTTATCAATGGAATTACATATATTGTGATGAGTAGAAGAGATGATATGATGAATAAGCCTATTAGAATTCTAATTAACAGTTTACTTTCAGCTGTTTTTCCCATGTTTAAATCTCCCAAATATATAGCATGGATATAAAAACTATGAAAAAATGAGTATCAATAGTTTTTTATATGAAAGTATATTAACATTTAGAGAGATGGGTTAGAAGGATGGTGTCTTTATTATGGGAGATAATGATGATCCTTTACTAAATGTTTTAGAGGATCTACTGAAACTTGATGATATTTATGCTTGTATGATAGCTAGGAGAAACATGTTTAGTGTCATGCCAGATACTAGTGAATTCAACCAGAAGATTATGGATGTATGGGATATTGTATCATCTGCTATGCAAAATGTATTCGCTGTTATAGAGGAATATAGTAGCGTAGGTTTAGATGTCATGGAGTTTAGGCTTAAGAACTACTCGGTTCTATTCTTTGTTATCCCTGATACTGATAATGCCTTAGTTGCAATTATACCATCCCTAGCAAACAAAGGTTTGATAGAGGTTGAGATGGAGAATGCAAGGAGAGAGATTATAGATATTTTGAATAGAAAGGAGGAAATGGTACAAGCATGAATGATGAATTAAAAGCAGGGGTAGGATTATCAAGGAAGTGGGATGCTAGAGAGGCAGGTAGAGAGGTTGCAGAAACAACTTTAGAAAAGCTGGATGGAGAGAATCCAAAGTTTTTCCTTCTATTTTCTACTATTCACTATGAAAAGTATGGTGGTTTCCAAGAGTTACTTAATGGTGTCTGGGATGTTTTACCAGAGGGAACACCTCTAGTTGGAGGAACTGTTCTTGGATTTGCAAATAATTTTGGTTGTTACACAAGAGGTGCTAGTGCTTTAGCAGTTTCTTACAAAAATATGGATGTTGCGATGGGATATGGAAAAAAATCAAAAAATGCTCCAATAGAAGCTTCGAATGAATGTGCAGAAATGATTGATTCACATTTAAAAACAAGTCAGTATAGAAATGCATTTTTGCTCAATTTGATTTCTGGGCCAGAACTTTTTAACTTTCCCGGGATGGGCCAGAAAAAAATCATAGAATCAAAAACGACTGCTAATATGGGCATATCCTTTATGAAATTAGCGCAGAGGACAACAGGGAAGGGATTACCAAGAGATGATGAAATTTTAAAAAATCTTACTAAAAAATTACCTGAGTACTCTATTCTTTCTGGAGTTTTGCTTGATGATTTTAAATTCCTCAGGAATTATCAATTTTATGATCATCAGATTCTAATAAATAGTTTGGTAGGGTTGGGTTTGAAAACCGATTTATCCCTCGGTGTAAATACAACACATGGTATGCTTGAGAGAGGAGATAATTTTAAGATTACAAAGGTTGATTTTAATGGATGGCTGATAAAAGAAATAAATAATAAACCAGCATGGCCTGAATTTCTCAGGTTACTTGGTTGGAATAAGGAAATCCTTTCGGATGAAAATAAATTTATTGAAAGAATGATGTATTCTCCATTGGGCTTTAAACGAGAGGGGCAACTATATCCAGCAATGCCTGGGATTGTACTAGGGGATTCAATGATGACTGTTGTTCGATCACAAGAGGGAGATATAGCCTCGATTATGTATATAAACGGAGAGTTATTACTGCAAGCAGTAAAAAAGAATCTAGAACCTTATCAGAATTGGAAGCCGTCATTTGCCTTATTTTCTTCATGTATAACTAGGTTAATTACTCTTGGAAAAAATATTTACTATGAACAAAACGCATTAGTGCAGCATTTTCAAGATACGCCTTTTCTAGTGTTCTATGTATCTGGAGAGGGAACTTACTCGAGCGAGAGAAAACATCTAATTTATTCGGATATGTCTTTCAACTCCGCAGTATTTAGAGATGGTAAAGGAGAAAATGCGGGATGATTTCCCTATGGGGAAATCTTTTTATTGGAACATGCAATGTTTGTAGTAAAGGAAAAATAATATCACATAAGATAAAAACGATAGATTTAGAATCAAATTTATATTTTAAATGAAATTAAATTTATTGGAATTGCAAAATTTGTCAGTTCGTTTAAAGTAAATCCGTGTTTCTCAGCCCATTTTTCCGTTTTAGAGAGGTGATTTAAATCAATAGTTCCAACATGGTGCTTTTTTTCATTTTCTAAAGCCTGCATAAACACTTCTGCCACACAAGCAAATATCTTTCCTCTAGGAAGTCCGGGTATCTGAAAATTATATTCCTTAGGGAGATCAACAAAACCACCATCAATTCTAAAAACATCAGGTCTACTCTTACAAACATCTAAACCTAGATTCGGCGGTTGAGATACATCAACAACTATCGCATTTTTTTTCAAATGATGCGAAGACAATAGAGTAGTTGGATGATTTGTCGCAGTGACTATAACATCGGCATCTTTAGTTTTAATCTCTGTTGTTGTCTCAATATTATCATTTTCTTTTAATTTCTCTTTTAACTCTTGTAACTTATGTTCTCTTCGTCCAATAAGTATAGAATGTTTAAATTCTGGCACGAGTAGTTTAGATACAGCCTCACCAATGATACCATATGCTCCAACCATGGCAAGCGTCAACTCAGAGGTGTCTTTTCTAAATAAATTCAAAACCTTATGAACAGTTTTACAGGTAACTGCAGCGGTATAGCTATCGCCATGATTAACAAATCCATGGAATTCTCTTTGTTGTATAAGCCATTTTCCACCTTTAGTTATAGAAGTAGTGAGACCGCCAAGTTGAATAAGATCAACGTCGAAATTATTCTGAAGAAAAACCGCTAACTCTAAAATTTTTTTCCTCATCTGATCAGCAGGTTGTTCCATTAGCTCTCTCGCGGTAACATCAAGACCTGCTATC
>QMTB01000025.1 GCA_003649845.1 Thermoplasmata archaeon
AACATCAACTCGCACATATAAAAAACAATGCTATACTACTCACACCACTGCTACAAGTCCTTAGGATTGTATTCTTCTACAACCCCTTTATACATCTTATTATTTTCATCTGGTTGTTTTTCTAGATAATGATCTTTGGAGGTATTTGTATATGAGTTGAATTCTATACAATAAACTGTTGAAGAAATTTTTGTAGATGGATGATTTATGTTTTCAATAATAGATTGAGCGCTAGTGAAGACGAATATATTTGATAGAAGTATTATTGAACATATCAATATAGAGCTTATAGTCTTCTTTCTACTTCCTTCAAATAGACTTGTGAATCTATCAGAGAGAGTAGGAGCTTTTGAAGTATACGATAGTAGTGTTGGAAATGTTATACTATTTAAAATTCCAGCAGGATGTTTTTTAATATATTCATTGATTTTTATTAAACCTTCCATGAAGATTATTTTTTCTTTCTTCGTTGGTATAGATGCATCTGCCAAAAGTTCTCTAGTATTGATTATTCTAGAATATAAGAGATGTATGAAGGGATTATAGAAGAATACAATTCTAAGGACTTGTAGTAGTGGTTTGAGTAGTATATCATTGTTTTTTATATGAGCAAGCTCATGTTTTATCACTGTTTGAAGTTCTTTTTTAGAGAGATGAGCTATAAGAGTTTTAGAAATCGCTATAGCAGGTGGGAATCCGAATACGAAGGCATTTGGAGGACCTTCGAAGGAGAATACCTTTGGAATCTTTATACCCATATTATTTGCAATTGTTTTTATCATATCTTTAAGTTCTTTGTCTCTGCATGGAGTAGCTTTTATATTTCTAAGCAGATGTCTCTTTCCAAATATTAGGAGGAATAGGAGTAGGAATATAACTAGAGCGATCATAGATAGAAATGATAATATTACAAGTGAGAAATTAGATGTTTTTTCTGTATAAACAATTGGAATTGAAGAAGATGGGACTTCTCTTATAATGACAACGTTTCCAGGTGTATCAGAGGAGTCTGAGCTATGAGAGTAGAGGATGTTATTTATAATTGATCTAAGTGATTCATCAGAGTATAAGATTGTTCTTACAAAGTTGTGAAGGGCAGAAGCGTTATGAGGCAGCATAAAAGTATAGTATTGGGAAACTACAACCTTTTCTGAATTATTTGAGGATATTATCTCTTCTTGCGAGACATGATAGCTAGAGGGTTGAGAGGAAGTCGTCTCTAGTAGGGCAAAGGGGAATACTGTGAATGCTGTTAGAATAACGAAGAATTGTATCCAGAATTTATTTTTTGGATGGGCGATATGGAGTATACTCATCATTAACTGAGCTAGAATAAATGCAATGAATGTTACGAATATTGACAGTAGTATCGGTATAGCTACTTCCTCAAACATTATTCTTCATCTCAGCTAGTTTTTGTTTAATTTTTTCTATTTCCTCCTCATTATCTGAGAGTTCTTCTGCTAGATAACTGATAGTGCTTTGTTCAAATCTTTTAAGCAACTCCCCAAAGAGATTGTGAACTATCTTCTTCTCGAGTTCTCTTTTAGTATATATAGGCGCGTATATATAAATTCTGTTGTTATCATCTGGTCGTTGACTAACTACCTTCTTCTTCACCAGTCTATTCATAATAGTTCGAATAGTTGAATAAGCCTTTCTATTCCCTCTTTCCTCCAGAGCTGTGCATATCTCTCTAGCTGTTGCTTCTTTTTTTGACCAAAGTATTTCAAGAACCTCTCGTTCCAATGGGCCTATATTTTTAAACATAATAATTTTAAATAGTAATTATAGTATTTATACTTTGTCACGCTACGCAATGTAACTTAAATATTGTCCTTGAGGTTGGCAAAAAATATCTAAAAATTATTGTGATTTTCATATTTTCCTGGTAAAAATTTAAATTTAAGTTATAGTTGCAAGGCTTGAATATAAGGAGGTAAATAATCTATGGTTCAATCATTCTATGGAAGCGTATTAGAAGAGATAGATGAAATAGCTAAGAGGATTAATCTTGATTCAGGGATTCATAAGATGATTAGACACCCTGAAAGAGAGCTAACCGTTGGAATACCTATTGAGAGAGATAATGGAGATATAGAGGTTTTTACAGGATATAGAGTGCAACATTCTAGTGCTAGAGGCCCATGTAAAGGTGGTATAAGGTATCATCCAGATACCAATCTAGATGAAATTAGAGCTCTGGCTACTCTTATGTCTTTTAAATGTGCTGTAGCAAATGTACCATATGGTGGTGCAAAAGGTGGTATAACCTGTGATCCAACTAAACTTTCAAAGAAGGAATTACAGAAACTTACAAAGAGATATGCAGCTATGATTCTACCGATAATTGGTCCAAGAGCAGATATACCTGCACCAGATGTAAACACCAATGAGGAAACCATGGGATGGTTTATGGATGCGGTTTCTATGTATGAAGGCAGCACAGTTTTAGATATAGTAACAGGTAAACCATTAGATTTAGGAGGAAGTCTAGGTAGAAGAGAAGCAACAGGTAGAGGTGTAATGCTTACAACGATAGAGATTCTTAAAAAACTTAAAAAAGACGTCAAGAAAACAAGGATAGCTGTACAGGGTTTTGGAAATGTTGGATCTATTGGAGCAGAGTTGCTCATGGAGAAAGGATGTAAAATTGTTGCTGTAAGTGATGTATCTGGCGGACTATATAATCCAGATGGATTAAATATACCAGATTTAATTAGATATGTGTATGGAGGAGATAAAATCCAATTGTTGAAGAATTATCCTACCGAGAAAAATGAGAGTTTTATCTCCAATGAGGAATTGTTAAAGCTTGATGTAGATGTATTAATACCAGCAGCTCTTGAAAATCAAATCCATAGTGGTAATGCAGATGAGATAAAAGCAGATGTAGTAGTAGAAGGTGCCAATGGACCTATAACTAAGAAAGCTGATAGGATATTAAATGAAAAAAGAATACAGATAGTTCCAGATATACTAGCGAATAGCGGGGGAGTAGTTGTATCTTACTTTGAATGGGTTCAAGGCATACAATCCTTTTTCTGGACGATAGAAGAGGTTAATAGAAACCTTGAAACAATTATGCTAAAAGCATTCCAAGATGCATGGGATACAGCACATAAAGAAAAGGTGAGTATGAGAGATGCTGCGTTTATGCTTGCTCTTAGAAAAATAGCTCATGCAGTTGAACTTAGAGGTATATTCCCATAGTAACCTTTTTAAAAATGAAATGAGCGGTTTTCCTCTAAAATCAAAAATTTCCTGCCCTTTTAGTTATTGATCTATATTTTTTAATATACCCTAATGTCAAGTCGATTAACAATTTTAATATGAATCTAAATTTTTAAATTTAGCACAATTTTTATGCCATCTGTGCAAATACTATTGGAACAAAGATAATTATCATCCCTTGTTTAATTGGTCTGATACTATGCAGATATTTAATATTATCAACCTCTGCTACAGCGGGTTCCTTTTTCCATTTTAAACAAGGTTTATTGAAAATGGGGGTTATCTATCCATTTTGGAATGGCATAGAAGGGGTAGGAGATCTCCTGATAATCCTACCACTCCTTTTTGAGGAAACAATAAGTCAAGAAATATTTTTCTCCATGACTATTAGTAAGGAGAGGTTAATACTTTTTAAACTGGAACCTATTCAAATTAATGATGTGATAAAATGTCCTTATTTAGTAAGTTATTTAAAGGGAAAAAGAGATTAAAAATAAAAGCTTTCCCAATATTGATAAAAAACCATTCCACATTCAGAGTGGTATGTTTGGCACGAAATAACGATGATGGATGGTGTCTACAATATCTATCCGCTCCTTGGCGAATGGGATTTTATATTAATGGTGAATATACCTCTCGATGGGTATGAGAGGTATCATCTCTACTACTTCTGTTATTGGCTAGGTAAAATTAAAGGGATATCTTATATTTACTCGTTAGATCTTCCTGAGCCTCTTCCTCCGCAAAAGTTTGCTAAATTCTTCAGGGAAATTGAAAACTCCTCTAATTCATCTATTTCACAATGAATCAAATTTCAGGAATGATCACTACAGGACGTCTCTTAGATCTCCCAGAACCCTTCGCCATTTTATGAGGAAAATTTTATCCTACATAATTCCAAATTTATTTCTTTTCTATTACTTCTTTCTTCTTGACGCCCTGCAAATATTTACCTAAGTATATTTAGGGTTAAAATTTATTACATACAGGATAAGTCTTCGCTTATCATTACCTTGTGGGTATATCTTAGTTATCCAAAAACTTTAAAACAATTCAGAGATACCAGCTGACGGAAGGCGACAGAGATGTATCGTATAGTAGAGAAAAAAACATTATCAGAAACAGTAAAATTGATGAAAATAGAAGCACCGTATATAGCTAGGAATGCTAAAGCAGGTCAGTTTGTAATGCTGAGAATAGATGAAAAGGGCGAACGTATACCTCTAACAATAGCAGATTCTGATAGAGAGAATGGATTGGTAACAATTATTTTCATGGAGATAGGTAAAACAACAAAGGAGTTAGGTACTTTAAAAGTTGGAGATAATATATTAAATTTTGTTGGACCTCTAGGTAAACCATCGGAGATAGAAAGATATGGCAGAGTAGCTTGTATAGGTGGCGGAGTAGGTATTGCTCCTCTATACCCCATTATAAAAGCTTTGAAACAAGTAGGGAATCATGTAACATCTATTCTTGGCGCTAGAAACAAGAGTTTATTGATATTAGAAGAGGAAATCAATAATTGGAGTGATGAACTATATATCGCTACGGATGATGGTAGTAAAGGTTTGAAAGGGTTTGTAAGTGATGTATTACAGAAACTCATAGATGAAGGTAAAACCTTTGATATAGCATGGGTAGTAGGACCAGTGATAATGATGAAGGTTGTAGCTAATTTAACCAGAAAATATAATATTAAAACTGTTGTAAGTCTCAACCCTATAATGGTTGATGGAACAGGGATGTGTGGAAGTTGCAGGGTATCAGTTGGGGGTAAAACAATGTTTGCATGTGTAGATGGACCAGAGTTCGACGGTCATCTTGTAGATTATGATAATCTTATGCAGAGGAATAATAGGTTTATAGAAGAGGAGAGAGAATCTTGTAAACTAGCGGGTGTGTTATAATGGCGGTAAGGAAAACAAAATACGAGATGCCAGAGCAAGATCCAAGGGAGAGGATTAAAAACTTCGATGAAGTACCATATGGTTATGATGCTGATACAGCTATAAAGGAAGCGCAACGTTGTCTTCAATGTAAGGATAAACCCTGTGTATTGGGTTGTCCTGTTGGAATAGATATCCCAAGGTTTATAGCTGCTATAAAGGAAGGTGATTTTGATAAAGCTATTAAGATTATTAAAGAGAAAAGTAATCTACCAGCTGTTTGCGGTAGAGTTTGTCCTTATGAAGAACAATGTGAGGGAAATTGTAGATTAAAGAAGATAGGTGAACCAGTTGGAATAGGTAGATTAGAACGTTTTGTAGCTGATTATGAGAGAGAAAAAGGCATAACAATTCCTAGTAAACCTAAACCTATTGACAAGAAAGTAGTTGTAATAGGTGCAGGTCCAGCTGGTTTAACTTGTGCTGGAGATCTAGTTAAAATGGGTTATGATGTAACTATATTTGAAGCTCTTCATGCACCTGGTGGAGTATTAATGTATGGTATACCAGAGTTTAGACTTCCAAAGGAGATTGTAAAGGCAGAGGTTGACTATATAACTAAACTTGGCGTAAAAATCATTTACGATGTAGTTGTAGGCAAAACTATTCCAATGGAAGAGATTTTAGAAGAGTATGACGCTGTTTTTATTGGCACTGGAGCAGGGTTACCGAGATTTCTAGGTATAGAAGGTGAGAATCTAAATGGGGTCTATTCTGCAAATGAGTTTCTAACTAGAGTTAATCTAATGAAAGCATATCTATTTACAGAATATGATACTCCTGTTAAAATAGGGAGAATAGTAGCAACTTTTGGAGCAGGTAATGTCGCTATGGATTGCGCTAGAACAGCTTTAAGATTAGGAGCAAAGAAATCATATATTATATATCGTAGAACAGAGAAGGAGATGCCTGCTAGAGAAGAAGAGATAGAACATGCCAAGGAGGAGGGAGTTGAATTTAAATTATTAACTAACCCTATAAGATTTATAGGAGATGAAAGAGGTAATCTTAAAGCTGTTGAATGTATAAGAATGAAGCTTGGAGAACCAGATGAAAGCGGTAGAAGGAGACCTATACCTATAGAAGGCTCAGAGTTTAAGATAGATATAGATACAGCATTGATAGCGATAGGGCAGAGTCCAAATCCTTTGATACCACAGGTTATGAAAGATCTGAAATTAGGTAGAAAAGGAAATATTGAAATCGATGAAATGGGTAGAACAAACATCCCTGGTATATTCGCTGGTGGAGATATAGCTACTGGTGCAGCAACAGTTATACTAGCTATGGGCGCTGGTAAAAAAGCTGCAAAGGCTATACATGAATATCTATCTAATTAGAGATTAAGGTTTCTTGTTTCTTTACCGCTGCTTTTATCAAACCATTGAAGAGTGGCGCTGGTTTCATAGGTCTAGATTTAAACTCAGGATGTGCTTGTGTAGCTACAAAGAAAGGATGCCCTGGTATCTCTAGGAACTCCATCAGTATGCCATCCGGTGATCTACCTGAAAATATTAAACCGTTTTTCTCTAATATTTCAATGTAACCTGGGTTGACCTCATATCTATGTCTATGTCGTTCATAGATCTTATCTTTACCATATAGTTGGTGAACTAATGTCCCTCTTTTTAATACAGCAGGATACGCTCCAAGTCGCATTGTGCCACCATATCTAGATTCTTGCAGAATCTTTACTTGAGAAGGTATAACATCTATAACTGGATAAGGTGTCTCTGCATCTATCTCTGTAGACTGAGCATTTTTTAGATTACAAACATTTCTTGCATATTCAACAACAGCTAATTGCATTCCAAGACAGAGACCTAGATAAGGTATATTATGTTCTCTAACATATCTTATAGTTTCTATTTTACCTTCTATACCTGATAATCCAAATCCTCCTGGAACAATTACACCATCTATTCCATCTAATGTCTCTAGTTTCTCAGGATGTTTCTCAAATAGCTTTGAATCAATCCATTGTATCTCAGGTTTATAGTTATTATTCCATGCTGCATGTTTAACTGCTTCTATAACTGAGATATAGGAGTCAGATAGTTTAAATGTTCCAATATCAAAATATTTTCCAACAATTCCAATTGTAACTGTTTTATCGAGATTTCTTATATTCTCTATGAAATCCCTCCAAGGCTTAAGATTCCTCGTATCCTTTTTAAGATTTAGTTTATGAAGTATCTTCTGACAGAGTTGCTGTTCCTCTAAAATAAGTGGTACAGCATAAACATTATCTATATTGGGATTAGATATAACCTCTTCTTCATGTACATTACAGAATAAAGCAATCTTTTCTTTCCTCACATCATCTAATGGTTTCTCAGAACGAGCGACAATGAAATCAGGTTGAATACCTATCTCTCTAAGTAGTTTAACAGAATGTTGAGTAGGTTTTGTTTTAGCTTCTCCTAAAGCATCTAATATTGGAACATATGTTACATGTATAAATATTACATCCTCACCTTCTAATTTCATCTGTCTAACTGCTTCTAAAAATAAGATATTCTCATAATCTCCAACTGTACCTCCTATCTCTACAAGTATAAAATCATAAGATTTCTCCTTTGATGGTTTTTTTATCCTCTCCTTTATTTCATTTGTAACATGAGGTATAGGTTGAACTGTCTTCCCTAGATATTCACCTTTTCTTTCTTTCTCAATTACAGTTCCATATACCTGTCCAGTGGTAATATTATGATATTTTGGGATGTTTATATCTAGAAACCTCTCATAGTGTCCAAGATCTTGATCTATCTCCCCACCATCCTCTGTCACCCATACCTCACCATGTTCTGTAGGACGAAGAGTTCCAGCATCACAGTTGATATATGGATCGATCTTCATCGCTGTTACATTATATCCATGCATTTGCAAAAGTTTACCAATAGATGCAGTGGTAATACCTTTCCCCAAACCTGAAACAACACCACCAGTTATGATAATATAATGAGCCATAGAAAATAACCCGAGGATAACAAATAACATAGTAGATTAAAACCATTTCGCATTTACCACTTCTTTTTTAGATCTTTATTCCTTAAGAGGTAATTTTCCCTATAGATTATCTACACTGTTAATATAGCTTAGAGATTCTAAAAAATAAAAAAAGAGAAAAAGAAGTGGGAACAGGTTGAAAGTTAACAGTAAGTCCCACTAAATATTTTTATTTCTTTGTTGTCAAGGTTATTTCGATCGATGAAACATTCGAGGTTTTACCTTCTTCGTTTGTAATGGTTTCTGTTCCAATGTTGATTGATTTCACCTTTGCATCTTTGATAAATCTGTTTCTTGTTATCTCTGCTGTATCAACAGCTCTACTTATTGCTCTACCTCTAGCTTTTATAGTTACCTCGTCAGAGCCACCATTGAATTGAGTGACTACAGCGAGGACATAACTCATTGGGGGTTTGTTTCCTACGAATATAACATTTTCATCGGCGTTTGTCTCATTTTCTGGCATTTTTCTATTCCTCCCTAGTATTTCTGGGTTTTTTCCTTAAACACTACTAACATTTCTTCTATTAATAAATTTTTCGCTACTCTATATTATCCATCTCTCCCTAGGATTCTATTTAATTTCTTGAGTATATCCTCTGGATTATTTCCAAGGATTCTAATCATAGCTTCTTTACCATGACCTCCTAGATCATAGATTAAATCCAAAGGTTTACCTGTCTTTCTAAGAACCGCAGAGGTTCCCCATTCCATAGTAGATGTTGAAGTAGAAGGCTCTTTTTTTCTATCAAAAGATCCTATGGATAAACCTGCTTCTCTACATTTCTCAAGTATATTAGAGATATACTTGATATTCATAGCTGAGCGAAGATGAGGATAATATTTCATAGCAGATAATATAATTGCAGAGATGTGGTTAGAGGCGCCAAAAGATAAACCACCGCATATCTTAGCTTTACCTCCACTATTTATGATACGACCTTTTATAGCACATATATCTTTTTTATCTTTAGCATTGGAGGTAGCATATCCAATATTTATTCCAACCTCTGGTATATAGTCAGCTGGAAGTATATCTAATATCTTTGGTATCACATTTTGTAATTCTATTATTACATCAACCTGTTTCTCATCGAGAATGGTTTCATATCCTAGGTTAGCATTTGGAGGATAAAAGAGTATATCTATGCCTTTACCTAGCTTCTCGCTATTTAATATTAGATGCCATAATATATTCTTTGATTTTTCAACAGCTTCAGTAATTGGTTTATCTAAAGCTAGGAATCCTGCTATGAAGGCAGCTAAAGTACATCCAGTTCCATGTACCGTTTTAGAAAGTTTTGGTAGATAGAAGGTTTTAAAGTTTTTACCATCATAGAATACATCTATAGGTTTCTCCATGTGACCTCCTTTGATAAATATGTTTTTTGCTCCTAACTGATGTAATTCTTCAGCTGCTTTCTTTATATCTTCTATTGAGTTTATAGTTATACCAGTTAGATATTCAGCTTCCTCTTTATTAGGGGTGATGAGATATGTTTCAGGTAGAAGAATTGTTTTCATCTTTGAGATGGAAGAAGAAGTTGAAAACATAGTACCAGTGGTAGAGGTAAATACAGGATCAACTATTATTCTCCAATTATATTGCCTAGTTTTCTCTGCTACACATTTAATAATATCTTCATTTGGAAGTAAACCTGTTTTCACGATGCTAATAGGAAAATCATCCACTAGAGCATCTATCTGTTGAGATACAATCTCCCCAGGTAGAGGATGAAGATATTTTACTGTTTGAGTGTTTTGTATAGCTATAGAAGTAGCCACTGTAACTGCATGAACTCCAAGAGATGTTAATGCCTTGACATCAGATTGAACTCCAGCTCCACCAGAAGTATCAAAACCTGCTATTGTTAAGACAATTGGTTTCATAAATCATCTATCTCTTAAATCTTAGTTGGAGATTATTTATTCTTCCTTCGAAAGTATTCCTTCTTTATTCGAATTAATCTCTCAATGGGATTATGGATCTCCTCTTTTAGTATCTTATACATTCCCTCATTATTTTTCTTCCATTCTTCAAATCGGGAGATATCTATATATAATTCTGGGAAACCTTTGAGCATCTGCTGTTTATAGTTTTCTACAGGTAGACCTTGATCTAAAGCATTAAAATATTGCCTCAATAATTGCTTCGCCTGTAATAGTTTTTGTTCGAACTTAGGGTCTTTTCTCTTCTCTTCCGCTATACGTTTCTCTGCTATCCTTCTACGGTAATCTAATTCTATAGCTTTTTCAACTTCTGTTTTTTGTTCTTCTAACATTCTTTTCTTAATAGCATTTTGAACAAGTTTTGATAAACTGATGTTATGTTCATAGAGGAATGCATCCATATATTTTGGTATGCTGATATTTTTTCTAACATGCGTATGAAGCTCTTCAGGAGAAAGTTTTGCATATAGTTCTGATTTATCGATCCTCTTGCCCATAAATCACCTCTTTACACAATGTATTGTGTAATAGAGTTTGTGTTGAAAAACTTTGCTGATAGGAATTCTGCTAACAGGAGTTAGATTTATATTCTTTCCATAGTTCCACTTGATTAACCATATGGAGAGATATACATGGAGATAATTGAGGGTAAACCAGGAAATACATTTCTTTTAATGGGAAATGAAGCTATAACTAGGGGCGCTATTGAAGCAGGTGTTAATGTAGCTACAACCTATCCAGGTACACCTTCATCAGAGATAGCAGATACATTCTCAGCTGTAGCTAGATATCTTAAAAGAGTTAATAAAAAAATTCCTTTTTATTTTGAATATTCAACTAATGAGAAGGTTGCTGTAGAAATAGCAGCAGCTGCATCATTCTCTGGATTGAGAAGTTTAACCTGTATGAAACACGTTGGACTTAATGTTGCTAGTGATGCTTTCATGACCTACACCTATGTAGGTTGTAAAGGCGGACATATAATTGTCTCTGCAGATGACCCTGCATGTCATTCTTCTCAAAATGAACAAGATAATAGATACTATGCACTTTTCAGTGGAACACCTATGCTTGAACCATCTACACCTGAAGAAGCAAAGGAGATGACACGCTATGGATTTGATTTATCTGAGAAACTGAAATTACCTCTTTTATTGAGAACTACAACTAGGTTGAATCATGCTAGAGGCCCTGTTAAATTTGAGAAAACTAGAAAACCTAAGGAGAAAGGGTGGTTTAACAAAGACCCTGGACTCGTAACAGTTCCAGCTACTGCTAGAGTTAAACATAAAGAATTATTAGATAAACTAGAAGAAGCTGAGAAGATATCAGAGGATATAAATTTCACACAGATTATAGATAATGGAAGCGATGTAGGTATTATAACCTCTGGTGTATCTTTTGGATATGTATTAGAAGCAGCTGAGGAATTAAAAATAGATATAGATGTATTAAAACTGGGTATGACCCATCCTATTCCAAAGAAAAAATGTGGTAAATTCTTAGAATCCCATAAGAAAATAGTAATAGTAGAGGAATTAGAACCTTATCTGGAAGATCAGATAAAAGCATTAGCATATGAACTTGGTCTCTCTGTAAAAATATATGGTAAAACAACTAAACACTTCTCTCGTCTCTATGAATATAATACCGATATTGTTACTGCTGCCTTTGCAAAGATATTTGATATAAAAAATCCTCTACCTAAAGCTATTAAACCACCTATAACTCTACCGGATAGACCACCTGTACTCTGTCCAGGTTGCCCACATCGTGCAACATATTATGCTGTAAAACAAGTTGCACCTGATAACACTGTTTATCCAACAGATATAGGATGTTATACCCTTGGGAAGGAACCTCCATTGGAGATGGCAGATCTATTATTATGTATGGGTTCAAATGCTGGAACAGCTTGTGGTCTAGCTGTTTCAACTGATCAAAAAGTTATATCATTTATGGGAGATTCAACCTTTTTCCATGCCGGTATTCCTGCTGTTATTGATGCTGCACATCATAATCATGATGTAGTTATCACCGTACTTGATAATAGAACCACTGCTATGACAGGACATCAACCTCATCCTGGCACAGATTTCGATGGTATGGGGAATCCTGCAAAAAGGATACTGGTAGAGGAAGTAGTTAAAGGATGCGGTATAGAACATATAGAGGTTGTAAACCCAAAGAATTTAAAGAAGACATCTGAAGCTTTTAAACGAGCTTTAGAATTCAAAGGTCCTTCTGTAGTTGTAAGTAAAGCACCGTGTATATTATTAGAGAATCGTATGAAACGCAAGGAAGGTAAAACTATACCTGTTTTCATGGTTGATCAAGATAGATGCACTAGATGTGATAAATGTATAACAGAGTTTGGCTGTCCAGCATTCTATTATGCTGAAGATAATAGCATACATATAGATGAGCAACAATGCACCGGCTGCGGTGTATGTTTACAGGTATGTCCTGAGAATGCTATTAAAATAAAGAAACAGGAGGTATTGGATGAGTAAAACCAATATTGTACTATCCGGTGTTGGTGGACAAGGTGTTATAACCGCTGCTAATATACTTGGTAAAGCAGCTGTTAAAGCAAAGATGAATGTTTATACATCTGAAGTTCATGGTATGGCACAAAGAGGAGGATCAGTATATTGCACTGTTAGGATAGGAGATGTAACAAACCCACTTATACCCTATGGTAGGGCAGATGTGATTTTAAGTATGGAACCTATAGAGGCTCTAAGATGGATTAGTTATGCAAATAAAAATACGAAGATTATCACTGATATTACACCTGTTATTCCTTTTACTGTAACTATAGCTGGAGAAAGTTATCCAAA
>QMTB01000026.1 GCA_003649845.1 Thermoplasmata archaeon
ACTAGATATTATTCCTATTAAAATTTTTCATCCTCTTTTCAATTGTTTAGATTCTTTAGATGCCTTTATAACAATATTAGATCCATTATGTTGGATAAATGTCTGTAATTGAAGGAATGATTTACTCATAAATTGTATATATTTTCCATCTATACAAGTTGCAAAAGGGAGCGGGTATTTACTTAAATTAACATTACTTTCCCCCGATATTCTTAAGTAGAATAATTAGATACCCTCTTCTATTCTATCTCTATAGATACATATGGAGGCCATAGATATGGTTCAACTACATGAGTTGATATTGAGAGATGCACATCAATCAATGCTTGCTACTAGAATGAGAACAGAAGATATGCTTCCTATAGCTGATAAACTAGATCAAGTCGGTTATTTCTCTATGGAAGTATGGGGTGGAGCAACCTTCGATGTAGCTATAAGGTATCTAAATGAGAATCCTTGGGAGCGATTGAGGAAACTCAAGGAAGCTATGCCAAATACACCTATGCAGATGCTTGAGAGAGCTATGAATATAGTTGCATATTGGAATTTCCCAGATGATATTGTAAAAAAATTTATACATCTAGCAAAGAAAAACGGCGTAGATTACTTCCGTATATTCGACGCTCTAAATGATTTGAGAAACATGGAGGTTCCAATTAAAACAGCTAAAGAAGTAGGAGCACATGTACAAGCATGTCTAAGCTATACTATCTCACCTGTACACACTGTTGATTATTTTGTTGAAAAATTTATAGAATTAGAGAAAATGGGTGCAGATTCATTATGTATCAAAGATATGGCTGGAATGATCTCCCCTAAGAGAGCTTATGATATTATTAAAGGTGTGAAAGATGCAGGGGTTAAAATACCAATAGATCTACATTCTCATTATACAAGTGGTATGACAGGTATGGCTTATCAGAGAGCAGTAGAAGCAGGTGTAGATATACTTGATACTGCTATATCTCCAATATCTGGTGGTACAGCTGCACCTCCAACGGAAAGTGTAGTAGCGGCATTAAAAGATACAGAATGGGATACAGGTTATGATCTAAAACTACTCATAGATATTAGAAAATATTTTTTGAAGGTGTGGGATAAATATAGGCATCTCCATAGATTTAATGCATTAAAATTTGATCCAAGCGTAACATTACATCAAATCCCAGGCGGTATGCTTTCTAATCTCATCTTCCAGTTAGAACAACAGGGTGCACATGATAAATATCAAGAAATCCTAGAAGAGACAGCTAGAGTTCGAGCAGAGTTAGGTTATCCTCCTCTTGTCACTCCTACGAGCCAAGTTGTAGGAGTACAAGCTGTTATGAATGTATTACATGGCAGATATGAGGTTATACCTAAGGAAACCAAGGAGTATTGTAAGGGTATGTATGGTAGACCACCTGCTCCTATTAAACCAGAGATTATGAAAAAGGTTTTAGGTCCAAATTGGAAGGAAGAGGTTATAGATTGTAGGCCCTCTGATCTATTAGAGCCAATGTGGGAGAAACGTAAATCAGAGCTTAAAGAGTACCCTGATATAGAACTTACAGATGAAAATATTATGATATATGCTATATATCCACAGGTTGGATTAAAATTCCTTAAAGGTGAAGCACAGGCAGAGTTTACATCAGATCAACTGCCTTTACCAATCAATCATCCTCTTACTAGGGCAATGGTGAAGCAATCCTTCCCTGAGGTTAAAGAAATATGGCTTGAAACAGAACCTCCTGAGAGAAGGGTTTCTACACCACAGATTCCAACGGAATATGAAGTAGAGGTTGATGGAGAACTATTTGAAGTAAAAGTAGTGCCAACTGGTGGTTTCACTGTGGCTGCTGCGACAGCTAGTACACCGGAGAAACCAAAGGAGATCGAAGGTGGTGTTAAGTCGCCAATGCAAGGAACTATTTTAAAAGTTAAAGTTAAGAAAGGTGATAAAGTAAAAGTCGGTGATGTACTAGCAACTATCGAAGCTATGAAGATGGAACAAGAGATTAAAGCAGAGAAGGCAGGGGAGGTTAAAGAGATTTACATAAAAGAAGGTGATACTGTTAGTAGTGGAGATATCATAATGCAGATACTCTAGAAAGGTGAGGTTATATGTTGAATAAAGTTCTCATTGCAAACCGTGGAGAAATCGCTATACGGATAATGAGAGCATGTAAAGAATTAGGAATCACTACTGTTGCTGTATATTCTGATGCTGATAAAAATGCTTTATTTGTAAAATATGCAGATGAGAAATACAATATTGGTCCTGGTCCTGCTAGTCAAAGTTATTTAAGGAAGGATAAAATCATTGATGTAGCTTTAAAAACTGGTGCAGAGGGTATCCATCCTGGCTATGGTTTTATGGCAGAAGATGCTTCTTTCGCAGAACTCTGTAAGAAGAATGGTATAGAGTTTATAGGGCCACCGGTTTCAGCGATGAAACTCATGGGTTCAAAGATTGATTCTAAGAGATCTATGATGAAAGCAGGGGTACATGTAGTACCAGGTGTAGCTGAACCAATAGCTGATCATGAGAAAGCGAAGGATATAGCACATGAGATAGGTTATCCTGTTATGCTTAAAGCCTCTGCTGGTGGAGGCGGTATAGGTATACAGAAGGTTGATGATGAGAAACAGATGGATAAAGCACTTGAAACAGTTCGAACATTAGCTAAAAATTCTTTTGGAGATGACTCTGTATTCATAGAGAAGTTTATACCGGATCCAAGACATATAGAATATCAGGTTATAGGAGATAAACATGGACATTTGATACACTGCTATGAGAGGGAATGTAGTGTACAGCGTAGGCATCAAAAACTTATAGAAGAAACACCATCTTGTGCACTTACAGAGGAACTTAGAGAGGAGATAGGAGAACAAGCAGTGTTAGCTGCTAAAACCGCTGGTTATTATAATGCTGGAACCTGTGAGTTTATGTTTAAAGATGGGGAGTACTATTTCTTGGAGATGAATGCGAGATTACAGGTGGAGCATCCTATTACAGAGATGATAACAGGTGTAGATCTCGCACGGGAACAACTTAGGGTAGCATCTGGTTTAGAATTAGAATATGAACAAGAAGATATACACCCTAGAGGTCATGCAATTGAATGTAGAATAAATGCTGAGGATCCTCTCAACAATTTTGCACCGGCACCTGGGAAGATTATAAGATACGCTGAACCCGGTGGACCAGGTATACGTGTAGACTCTGGTGTATATCAAGGTTTTACTATACCACCCTTCTATGATTCTATGATAGCTAAACTAATTGTCTGGGCAGAGGATAGACCTAGAGCTATAACTAGGATGAAGAGAGCACTATGGGAGTATCAAATTAGCGGTGTTAGACATAATATACCATTCCATCAAGTAGTAATGGATCATCCACAATGGGTTAAAGGAGAATATGACACAAGTTTTATACCAAGATACAATATATTAGAACAAGTCGTAGAATGTGTTAAAAAAATGAAAGCAGCATCTACAACACCTAAAACAGCAGCAGCAATGGCAGCAGTACAATCAGTTATAATAGCAGCATCACAACAAAATAAGAAAAAAGAATAATAGTTAAACTAATTCCTTAGGAGAAATAAAATCCGTATGATAAACCATATTGGATTATTATTTTTAGGCATACTTAACCTCCAGTGTACTCCAACCACTTTCTAAACCGTAGATATCTTTGGCTTTAGCTTGAATAACAAAGCTACCTTTATGATTCCATGTGTGGTTGAGTGTTATGGTTTCTCCAGAATGATATGGTCCTATCCAACCACTGCGGGAACCATCACCCCACTTAACATAATAAAATATGTTATCACCATTACCATCACTTGTAGTAAAAGTATAACTATAGGTTTCTCCAACTCTGCCATTACTAGGACCACTAATACTGGGTTTATCTGGTGGAATATTACCCTGTCCGAAGGCATGGAGATAACTACTCTCCTCAGATGACGAACCAATATATACTATACCATTTTGATCTATACATGGTGAGGAATCAACCCATTCATCAGCTATCCTACACCGCCAGCGTTCTGTTCCATCTGGGTTGATAGCTATAATATCTCCACCACTGGTTTCACCTATATTGGTTCCAACATAGATTATACCATCACTGGAGATTGCTGGACTAGATTGATGTATATGCTGATCTTTACCCAGGTTGAAACTCCATTTAATCGTTCCATCAGGATTAACAGCATAAAGCCTATCACCACCAACATATATAGTACCATCTGGTCCTATAGATGGGTTGGTTTCTGTTCCGTGTCCTACTTTGCATTTCCATTTTAGTGCCCCATTAGGATAAAGTGCATAAAGGTAGTCGTCATAGGATCCAAAATAGATTGTTCCATCTTCTGCTATGGATGGTGGTCCTTTAACGTAGTGTCCTGTTTTAAACCGCCATTTCAAAGTACCATTAGGATAAAAAGCATATAGATATGTGCCTGTGGATCCTATATAGATGGTGCCATCCTCACCCAATGCGGGGTCAGAGGTTATCCAATCACCTGTATCATAATGCCACTTCTCCGTACCATCAGGATTCAAAGCATAAACCCTACCTTTGATATCTGGTTTATTAGGACCCATAGCACCAAAATAAATAGTACCATCATCACCAATAACAGGAGAAGAAGTTATAGAAGCAGTATCACCCGCCCAAAACTTCCACTTACGAGAACCATCAGGATTAACAGCATGCAAACAATGATCCCAACTACCAATATATATAATACCATCACTACCAATAGCAGGTGAAGACCATATAGTGCCACCGGTTTTATAACGCCATTTCAGAGTACCATCTGGGTTAACAGCATACAAATACCAATCAAAACAACCAAAATAAACAACACCATTCTCATCAACTACAATACCACCCTCAATTAGATCACCTACTCTAAATTTCCATAGTATAGCACCATTATTATTACTGGTACTATAAGGACTACGACTAGTATGCCTGGTGTCATGACACTTCATAGGCCAAGGAGAATCCATACGGCCATCATCGGCGATATTGCTAACTGGAAGGGTATTTGAAGGGGTATTTGTTAGATTAGCATAATCGGTAGAGTTATCCCTTTGTAGAGGTTGAAGTAATCCTTCCATCATAATTCCCATTTTACTCTCTGAAAGATATTTACTATAACATATGAACTCTAGTTGATCCTCAAAAATAATCTGTTCATCACCTATGGATAAAACCATTGGTGAAAATAGAGTTGATAAGAGTATTAAGCATATTAGATAGATACTAGTTGGCACAGATTCTTATTACCCCCCATTTTATCCTTAATCCTTATAAATTAATATGCTAACTATATATAAATATTCCATTCATTTTCTTCTAAAAAAACTGGGTAAAATTAAAAAATGAAGAGGAGGTTTTAATCTCCTTCCTCTTTCTCCTTTAGTAGACCCAATGCAGCTAGTTCATCTGCTAGTTTCTGTACAGCTATTGCTACATCCTCTGTTCTTCTAGCACCTGTACAAACTATTTTACCTGATCCAAATAATAACATAGCTACTTTTGGTTCCTCTAATCTGTATACTAATCCTGGGAATTGCTCTGGTTCATATTCAACATTCTCTAAACCTAGACCCATTGCTACTTCATTTAAATTTAACTCTGTTCCAAGATCCGAGATTGCTACAATATTCTGTATAACAATCTTTAAATCCTCATTTTTATAGACGTCGATGCCAAGGTTACGTAGTTTATCTGCTATTATCTCAACGGTTTTACGTACATTTTCAACATTTTTTGCACCAGTACAATTTGCCTTACCACTTCTAAATAGTAATGTAGCTGTTTTTGGATTATCTAAACGGTATACTAATCCGGGGAATTGTTCTGGTTCATATTCTGCTTCTTCTAATGCTTGAGCTATGGCATCTAAATCTAGTTTATCTGCAAAGGATGTCGACGCCACAATGTTTTCTACTATAACTTCCGGGGTTTTTTTCTTTCCTTCCTTCATATTGCAACACCTTCAATTGTTGATAATTTTTCTTTAAATTCTTTTAATACTCTAAGCAGTTCTTCAATAGTTTTTGCTCCTATACAAACTATCTTCCCATTTGGAAAAATCAGTAATACAATATGATTATTATAATGATATATTGCCCCTGGGAATCTATTTGAATCATATGTTATATCCTCTGTGGATAAACCCTTCACTATCTTATCTATAGGTAACATATTTTCTAGATCATGAGATGCGATGATATTTGTTATCTCCATGTTTTCTTCCTCTACTGTAAAACCTTTTTCTTTGAGCTTCTCTAAAACATCCTCAATCTTCTCTTTTGCAAGCTCATACTTCCTTGCACCGGTGCAAACTATTCTTCCATCTGGAAATAATAGTACATCTATCTTTGGGTCAGAGAAATGAAATACTATCCCTGGGAATTCTTCTGGTACATATGTTGCATCAGGGATTTTAGAAGCTACTTCTTCTATAGCAATTGGTTGCTTAAGAACCGCAGATGTAACTATATTTTCAATTATAACCTCTGTCATACTACTACAAGCCCTGCTTTTTAAAGTATATAAAAGGGTTTTTAAAAAGATTTCGTAAGTATCTGCTATAATGTTAATGGAAATATCAATCTTCACTGAAATTAAAAAGTTGAGTAAATACCCTCCTCCCTTATTTGATATTGCAACATCTTTTTATACAGTTGCAAATACTTATTTTAACTGAGAGATAGATGAAGTTCTCGTATAATTCACATGTTTTCTCTAATTTTTTAGTTGACAAATAATATTCTTCTGTTTCGTTTATGTAATGGATTTTATTTGTATCTCTATAAGTTAACCCTCTTTGAAATCTATTTTTAAGGTAAACATTTTAATAAGAGATAAGGTATTCACCCAACTCTATGGAAATGGTAGATCGGTGTATATCCTGCGGGAAAGGATTCGTAGGTAAAGGATTCGTAACCTTCATCTGTCCAATGTGTGATACTGTTATTGGACGATGTGGAAGCTGTAGAGAACAGAGTGTCAAATATACTTGTCCAACCTGTGGGTTCACTGGACCATAAAGAGATTTTAGGAGGAAAAGATAAATGGGTGAAGTTATTGCTTTAATCCGTTTGATGCCAGATGGAGTAGTCAGCGACGAAGAATTACAGAATATATGGGATAGTGTTAAAAAAGTAGTTAAACCACCAGCTAAACTAGGAAGAATAGAGATAAAGGATATAGCCTTTGGTTTAAGAGGACTTGATGTAACTGTATCAGTACCTGATTCTGAAGGCGGGGTTGAACCAGTTGTTGAAGCTCTATCAAGCATAGAACAAGTTGAAAGCGTTGAAGTTGTTGATGTAGGTAGAATATAAGGTTTAAGCTGCTTTCTTAGGTTTATGGAGTTTCTTCTCCATCATTCTCTCTATAGCATTTATCCCTATCTCCGTTGGATAATACACTGGATAAGTTGAATGAGTAGTGTCTCCTTCTATAAGCTCAGCCATATACATTTTTTTGATATGCCATTTTACAGTATGGTGATTCAAATTTAAAGCATGAGCTATCTCAAGTAGATGTTTACCAGGGTTTTCTTTTAGATATTTTAATATCCTATAGGCGTTTTTATTTCTCAGTATAGATTCAGCTATCGCCTCTCTCCTACTTTCTATTCCTCCTTCTACTAGATAATAAACTTTTTTTCCACCTATACTTCTACTTCTAATTAGATTCGTTTGCTCTAATTTCCTTAGATGCCATGCAGCATTACTAGGTTTAAGATTAAGTTCTCTAGCTATCTCTCTTAGATGAGAACCAGGGTATTCATCTATATATTCATACAAGCTACGACGTATCTCTGTATCTAGGACATTCTCTGGTGTTACATATTTTATTCCACCATATGTAAGTAGAGCAAGGATCGCAATTATTGTTCCAATTATTAGTAGAAGGGTTTCATTATTCATGATATTTTGAGTACCCTGAGAGTCAGCATGAGCATTTATTGTTGCAAATAGCGTTAACACTACAACTATAAATATTATAGCTTCTACTCTATCTCTCATTATTACATCCCATCCGTTTTACAGTTTCCTTAAGGATTTGAAATTTAAAAGATTATCGATGAGTGAAGAAACCTATTATCCCCTTATCTGTATGTTCTATTCTAACGAAACCGAATCTTTCAAACTGAATGATCTCACCATGGGAAGTATTTTTAATAGATTCCTCTGCTATTCCATGTATCTCTTCTAAACTATTTTCATTAAACTCATCGTTTATGTAGAGGCTATGTGGTATAAAAACAGTTATAGGTATATATCTAGAGGTAGTCCATTGTATCCTCAGAGTATCTGGTATAAGCTCTTCTCCAATATATTCTCCATATACCACCTTATTTTTCTCTAGTATCCGTATATTAAACAAATCTTTAAGTCTAAAAATAACTCCCTCTCTCAAACTATCTATATCTTCAAAAGGTATATAGAATATTTTATCTGTTTCAAATATCCTTTCTCCAAGTTCTCTATTAGATGGGTGATATGGGATAGCTTTCTTTTTCTCTGGAGCGTTTTCTACGATAAGTTTTATAGGGTCTTTTATGAAAAAGAAACGCCTTGCAATGGGATCTAATATCTTCCTATTCTCTGCTTCTAGTAAACTAAAGGAAACTGTTGCTTCAGTTTTAGATACACCTTGAGATATAACAAAATTTCTTATAGCTTGCTTAGTGATTCCTCGTCTTTTTAAACCTCTTAGTGTTGGAAGACGGATGTCATCAAAACCAGTTACAACTCCTTTTTCAATTAAAGGATTTATCTTCCTTTTAGATACAGGCATACCTTCTATAGATAGACGCGAGAATTCTAATAGATAAGGTCTCCTCAACCCTAGTTTATCTAGTAAATAGAAATAACATTCATCTCTAAGTTCGTATTCCTTTGTTCTAAAAGGATGTGTAACTCCGCTTATACTATCTTCTACAGCTCCTGCGAAATCATAAGTAGGCCATACTCTATATTTATCTCCTTGTATAGGGTGAGGGGTTTCTATGATTCTAAACAATGTAGGATCACGCATAGCAGTGTTATCACTCTTCATATCTCCTTTTAATCTGAGTATATAACCTGTTAGATGTGATAATATACCCTCCCATAATTCTAGATTCTCCTCTATGCTATTAGATCTACATTTACAAGCTATTCTATTTTTCCTATTTTTTTTAATTTCCTCAGGAGTGCAGTTGCATACATATGCATCTCCCTGTTGGATAAGTTGTTCTGCAAGTTTATAATGCTTTGATAGATGATCAGATGTATTATATTCTTCATCCCATTCGATACCAAGCCATTGAAGATCTTCTTTTTGAGCATCATAGAACTCTAGTTTATCTTTATCTGGGTTTGTATCATCAAATCTTAGGATAAATTTACCATCATATAGTTTAGCATATTCATAGTCCATTATAGCTGCTTTAGCATGACCAATATGCAGGTAACCATTTGGTTCAGGTGGAAAACGGGTAACTACTTTACCTTTTTCTGCATTTGGAAGAGGAGGTAAAGTGTATTCTTTAGTCTTCTTCTCTCTATACAATAATTCTGGTGCAATCTCCTCTAGTTTCTCCCTTTGTATATCAAATGATAATCTATTAACCTCTTCTACAACTTTTTTTACAATTGGTATTATATCCCTAGGGTTATATCCTTTTTCTTTTAATGCTCCTATAACCTTTCCAAGTACTGCCTTCTCTTGGGCTTTACCATTAAACTGTATTGCATTTTGCAGAGAATACTTCAAAGCTATTTCTCTGATTTCTTCTATCTGCATATTTATTTCTCTCGTTTTATTGCATATCTAGCTAATTCCTCTAATATATCTTTAGAATATGAAGATTCTAATACATCTAGAGAATTAATTGCTTTCTCACTATATCTATTAGCTGTTTCCTCTGCATATCTAATGGATCCAATGTCTCTAAATAAATTATAAACCTCTCTTATCTCCTCATCAGTAGCATCTTTTCTTCCAAAGAGTTTCTCTAATCTCTCTTTCTCCATACCTGTTGCATGGTTTAAAGCATGAACTGCAATAAGAGTTTTTTTACCATTTCTAATATCATTCCCTATATCCTTTCCAAGTACATTTTCACTGCTGCTCATATCTAGATAGTCATCATGAATTTGAAATGCTAAACCTAGGTTTTCACCATATTTTTTAAAAGCAATTCTTTTTTCTTCATCTACTCTGCCGCATAGAGCTCCTCCTTCAGATGCTATTCTGAAAAGAGCTGAAGTTTTCTTTTTAATCATTTCCATATATTCTTCTTCAGAGATAATAGGTAGTTTCTCAAAATCCATATCTAGTTTCTGTCCCTCACATACCTCAATTATACCTTCAATTAAAATATTATTTAACTCTCTAAATAGATAATCATCTTTTATCTCCCTTAGAGAAGCAAAAGCCTCTGCAAATAATAGATCACCTGCTAGAATAGCAGTCGCTTCATCATACGCTATATGAACCGTTGGTATATTCCTACGGAGATGAGATTTATCCATTATATCATCATGTACCAAAGTGAAATTATGCATAAGTTCAAGGGCTACTGCATATGGTAAAGCATTTTCTTTGCTACCAGATACTGCTTCACATGAAAGCATTACTAGCACAGGTCTCAACCTTTTACCACCTGCAAAAGGTAGATGTCTAGCAGCATCATAAAGTTCTACAGGTGAACCATCATCTAAAAAAGAATATAGTTTTTTATTAAAAACATCAGCTCTAACCTCTATCTCATATTTTAGGTTCATATAACACCTCTACCTCCCTCATCTTTGCTATATTCTTTGATCCAGTTAAAAACATCGCTGTTTTAAGTTCCCTAATTATAATATCAATCTCAGATATAGCATTACCTTCTATAGCTGGTTTAAGTAAAGCCCTAGCGATACCTGCAGAGTTTGCTCCAAGTGCAAGTGATTTTGCAACATCTAATCCATTCCTTATACCACCGGTTGCTATAATGGGTAACCTCCAATTTGTAGCTTCCCCTACATTTAGAATAGATTTAGGAGTAGAGATACCCCAATTCCAAAAGGTTTCTCCAACTCTAGAATACAATTTATTAGAATAGATCTCTGCTCTATAATGTTCTATCGCTGCAAAGGATGTACCGCTTAATCCACCTACATCTACTCCAGAAATATTTGTTTTAGAGATACGCTGTGCAACATCAAAGGATATACCTGCACCTGATTCTTTTACAATGACAGGTATATCTAAATCTTTTGCTAGTAGATCTATCTCTTTAAGGCAGCCTTTAGCTTGTGTTTCTCCTTCAAATTGAACAGCTTCTTGAAGAAAATTTAGGCATACAGCTAGAATATCTGCATCAATCATATCAATCATTATATTTGCATACTCTAATGTTTTCTTATGTCCCCATAAGACAATTTGAGAAGCACCAATATTTGCAATTCTAATAGGTATATCATAATCTTTAACAACACTGTAAGTATGTTTCAACTCAGAGGATTCCAATGCAGCTCTCTGAGAACCAACACCCATTCCAATTTGAAAATTCTCAGCTGCTTTGGCTAGATTTTCATTGATACTTTTAGCTTTAGCGTATCCTCCTGTCATACCAGATATAATTATAGGTGCTCCAAGTTTTTTCTTGAAAAACTCTATTTCAAGGTCTATCTCTTCGAAATTTAATTCAGGTAATGCATTATGTATTAGAATAACATCATCCCAATAGTTATGATTTGTAGAGACATCCTTCTCAAGGGATATCCTTACATGTTCATCTTTTCTATTCTCTATCTGATTCATGATCAACAACCTTTTACAGTAGTACATATAGTAGATCTCTCATGTAAAACATCGTATAAACGTTCAGGTTTATTACCGTTTACCAGGATAGTATCTATATTTAACTTAGAAATCTCCACTATCTTCTGTATTTTACCTTCCATACCAGATGTTACATCAGAATGATTATCAAGAGTGGTTTTTAAATCCAATAGTTTATCAGAAGATATCTCTCTAATAAACTCAGCGTTTTTATCTATTTTAGGATTAGCTGTGTATAATCCATCTTCATCTATAACAAATATAACCTTACTAGGATGAAAATACTCTGCAAGAGCTAAAACAAGGTCATCTCCAGAACATATTGAACAACCCTTTGTTTTATCAAGTACTACATCTCCAAATGTAACAGGCATAAAACCTTTTTCTAGATAACTCTCAAAAAAATCATAGTTAATTAAATCCAATTTGTTATTATTAAAATAGATAAAACTATGCGGGGCGATTGATACAGCAGGTATACTATGTTTATGCAGAGAGTTTAAAACAAGTGTGTTAAGTTTTTGAACTAATGCATGTGTCTCTGCAAAACCTTTTTTTTGCATATCTGAACTACAACCTTTATTTAATTGGTATTTCTCTGCAAGTATATGTCCAAAGGATCCCGCTCCATGGACAAGTAATATCTTTCTATTCTGCATCTTCTCTGCCAGTGCATCCATTGTATATTCTCTATAAACACCGAGTTTGGATTTATCTGTAATTATACTTCCACCGATTTTAATGACGAACATAGTTATACTAGAGGGAAAACATTCTTCTATCTAAAAGTTTTCTCCTACCACTTGGGAAAATTCTCACTATGTTGAAGATGTTATATAGCAAAATCGAGGGTTTTAGTATCCTATTGAATTATTATGGATTGTAAAAGCATTTTGTTTGAAAGGTTTATATGTTGCTGTATTTTAGTAATGTTTGATATATTATGTTTGATATATTGTTATTTAATTCTAATCTTTTATGAAGTCTAATCTAT
>QMTB01000027.1 GCA_003649845.1 Thermoplasmata archaeon
CAGAGCATGCGTAGTCCCGCGGGCTCGCAGACTTGTATAAGAGACAGACCCATACTCGTGTATTTTATCCACAATTTCTGAAGAAGCTTCAAAAGTTTCCCTTACTGCTATGTGGTTTACGTCACCAGTAAGCTGTTCAAGGAGGAGTGAAGGCATGAATAACATATCTATCCATATTGCGTCTGCTCCAGCATCAATCAATCTTTTTGCATGACTTAGAAATAGTTCTTGAAAACCCGGGTTTGATGGATCCGGAAAATAAAATGGCATCTCCTCTTTTGGATTATACGGCTCTTCCTTTACCCAACCGTGTCTCTCTGCCCACCACGTCTGAAACTCTTCCCTTGTTACTGGAATACCCCATTTCGATGGATCTAAAGCCATCTCCCATGTCTCGTTTCTCAAAAGAAATTCACCTGTTATTGAATTTCTACTGCAGGGATTTAGAAATTCCAGGGGGAGAGAGACGCCAATTACCGCATCTGGCACCTCGGCTTTTATCTTCTCGGTTGCATTTTGAAACTCTGTAAAACTATAACCATGCTCCTTGCATCTTTCATACTGCTCTTGGATCTTAGAGGGATCGATGCATTCCGGTGGAGCATCGAATATATCTTCGCAACGTTCAGGGCAAGTGATCCAGTGATGGAAAGCACCGAATACAAAATCTGTTCTCACACCTTTGAGGATATCTATCACATCATCATAACTTCTATTGAATATTCTACCATCTGTTATGGTCATGTAAAAACAGGCTACCCTAACATGAGAAAGTTTCTCTCTTGCTGTTGCTTTTAGATCATCAGGTATAGCAGGAGTCTCTATTGGCTGTCTTGTTTCTAAATCATCTGATTTGATCTCCTCAAGGTTTACCACACTAAGCACCAGGCACAGTATCCCCATTATCAGTATTCTCTTCATATTTTCACATCCAGTTAAATATTAAAACATTCATCTTATCTTCTGCTTCATTACCAGAATTGTCATAGGCTACAGCCTTTATCTCATGATTTCCTATGGCAAACTCATTCCAAAGCCATTCGTATGGACTTTTATCATCTGTTGCTTTCAATTTATCATCGACGTAAAATTCTACCTTGTCTATTCCACTCTCATCAACAGCGTTCGCTACGATTGTAATATTTCCAATGATAAACGTTTTTCCCATGGGTAGCAAAGCCTTATTAAAAATGTGCAAATACCCCTCTTTTGGTTTTTCTATGTGAACCTCTGGTGACTCATTATCTTCCGCTACCAAGATTTTTGCCTCATATGGATGCAAGGTCAATTCAAAATTATCTGGATCATCGACTACTATACTTTCCCTATTTAGAACATCGTATAGAACATCCCCTTTTCTAAAAGGTATTTTCAGTATACTCCTCATCTCTCTTCCCTGAAAATTGACAGCAACAACGATTTTTTCATCTTCACATTTCCTCAAATAGGCAATAATGTTATCTCCGCCTTTCCATACATTTTCTATCGTGCTCTGTTTGATTGCCCTGTATTTTTCCCTTATGTCAAGTAATTCTTTATAAAGGCTGAACATTTCATGATTAATCGAACTAATATCTCCATCTGGAAAGATTTCTCTATGGTAAATATGAGGAAATCCTGGGACAGTAGTGATCAAAACCGCTCCAATTTTGTGTAACTGTGGATTACTTTCATAGAATTGATAACCAAAATCGTGCGTCATCAAAAATCTTCCTCTAGGCTTTCCATAGTACAGACACTCTTCCTTAAAAAACTCCACAAAATCTTCGGAAGTAACCTTTCCCATTATAACATCTCGCATGAAACATTTACCGAATTCATAAGAGTAAGAAGCATCAGCATATTCGTTTAACTCCGGTAGAGACATGGAGCATGGAATAGGATTGGGACACGGGCATCCATCCTCCTCCTCTACTCCAGCATTGTATAGATATAATCTTCCAAGATAAGCCCATTCCAGATATAATGCCTTATCCTCTCCAAGAGCAGATTTAATACTTTCAAGTAAATACTTTGAGTGATGCTCTCCTTCCACAGGTTGAGGACAGTCTGGAATACTCTCGTTACAGTACTGTGTTCCTATAGCGTCTACTCTCCACCCATCGATTCCAAACTCCTCAACATAATACTTGGCTATCTTGGTGAAATAATTTATAACCTCTGGATTTGCTCTATCTACAGCGTATCCCCAGCTTTTATGTGGCCAGCAATAAACCAAGTTCCCATATTTATCTCTAAGAATCCAATCTTTATGATTCTCATAAATGTACCTACCTGGTCCAGTATGAGCGGTAACCAAATCTAATATTACTTTTATCCCATAACTATGAGCGGTCTCAACGAAATGTTTGAAATCCTCTTCAGTTCCTTTTGCTGGATCAATCTCATAGTAATCCAAAATATAGTATCTACTCAAGGGTGTTCCAGGTTTATACTTCCATATGGGGGTTAAGTAAATTGTTTTTATTCCCATTTCAGCAAGCAAAGGAAGCATTTCTTCCTGTTCTTTAAAAGTGAGGATTCCTTTCTTGCTTGGCTGTATCATTTCAAACAGAGGATCATTTATCCAGTCAGCTTGTTCTGCATCTTTACCTCCGTTTCCGGATAGAAATGGCATCAGGGGTGTAGACAGCAGAATAATTGTTGAAGCGATAAAGATGGTGTAAACACCCCTCTTCATTCACTTCTCCCTCCCAGATTAAATATTATGACATTTATTTTATCTTCTACCTTACCTCCTGCACTGTCATAGGCTATAACTTTTATCACATGCTCACCTATAGCGAATTCATTCCATAGCCATGGATATGGCTCCTCATAATCTGTTGATTTCAGATTGTCATCAATGTAAAACTCTACTTTGCTTATCTCTCCCCTTGCATCAGCCTCAACAGTTATAGACCCAATTATCAATGTATTACCCAATGAGGTAGGAGCTATCTGCCTATCAAAGAGGTATAGGTAGCCTTCCAGCGGTTTCTTTATCTTTACGGATATATTGCCACCGGTAGTACCCTTATACCTCGTACTTTCAAAAACTCCGGTTGCGCTATTTACATCTATGGTTTCATTGTACAAGGTTATAGTGCCTCTCCAATTCATGAAAGCCCTTCCCCATGTCCTACTTGCGTTGTAATCCCACCATGTTCCTCTACCTACTCCCCATTTAGTCGGGTAGAATAAAGCAACATCCCCCACAAGTCTAACCTCTCCACCTTCATAGGTACCATTTATGTAGAACCTTGATGGTTGCAGACCACCATTATCCTCTAATGTATAATTATCAAACCTGAAACTTAGACTTCTTGAAGGGAAACTTAGCCTTCCCTGATGCTGGAATGGAACAGGTGGCTCTATAGGAGATGGATTTTCTGTATATCCAATAGCCAATTGGAATTCCCTTGAATGAAGATAACCACATGTAAACCACAATGGTGCCCCAGCCGCTCCCACAGCAGTGTCTGAGTAATAAACCCTATGATATGCCCTATCCCATATAGCATGACCAGTAAACTCTATCCTCTCAACACCAGGTTTTTCTATCCAACCCTCACATTCACCAATTTCCCAGAATCCTCCCCATATGTCTATATCCTCTTTATTGAATATTGCTCCATGAATGATATAAGGTCCCTCTGGCTTACCCATCCAGTAAGTAACACCTCTTGGTTTCAGTTTGATTTCTATAGTTACTTCATTCCCTTCTAATGGAACAACCTTGTAGATCCATTTTCTCTCAGCTTGGTTATAGGACATCGATGCCATGCATTTCTTTCCATCCCTGTATTTACCATAGCAATACACGGTTGGAAAATCAAACGTCTCTCCCTCATCATAGTAAGGTGGACCTATAAGAGCATAGAACTTACGCCATTCACCATTTATGAAAAACATATCAGCAAAGTGATCCGGAGTTTGCCCATGAACTGGGTGGGGTATCCTTATTTGAAAGAGGAAAGGCTCTTCCTTTGTGGTTTTTCCTATACCAACAAATATGAAACAGCTCAATCTCCATTTCAAGCCATTCCACTTGAGCTCGTTATTCTCCGTTTTTACGAACTCTGTACCCAAAGGTACAAAATCATGTAAAGTTGGTACATCTGTAATGTTTGAGTTGCTACTTGTAAGGGGCCATTTATCGTTGCTCGATTGCATAGCTAAGCCATACGGTATCATTAGCGCCATACATATTATTCCAATAATCAACTTTTTCATTTCTATTTACCTCCCAAATTAAATATTATGACATTTATTTTATCTTCTGACTTATTACCAAAGATATCGTGAGCTATAACCTTTATTTCATGTTTTCCAATGACCCTTTCATCCCATAGCCATTCATATGGCGCTTCGTGATCAGTGAATTTTAAATTACCATCAACGTAGAACTCAACTTTATCTACTCCTTTACTGCTATAGACACTTGTTTCTATGGTTATCTTTCCTATTATTGTATTATCTATAGGTATTATTTGTCTATTAAAGATATAAAGATGGTTTTCCTTTGGTTTTGTTATTTCTACAGACAACATAGGAGAATTTGAAATTTTGAAAATTTTTGTCTCCTTTCCCTCTATGGTGTCGTGGATAGTTATGTTTCCATTTTTATATTCATATGAAACAGTAGACAAGGAAAGCATCTCCATAATGTTGATATCTTCCTCAATCCCCAGTTTTTCTGCTTCTATTGTTATATTATACCCTATAGTTGTGGTATCATTATTTCTTACTGTAAAATAAATAGTATTATTGTCTCCAAATCTCTCTATCCATATCCCGTTAGTTGTTTCAGCATATGTTATAGGTTCCCAGCCAGCAAGAAATAATTCATCCAAGATAGGAATAACTTTTTTGTAAACAGGGCGAGATCTCTCATAATTACAGTTTTCAAAGAAATCATCTTTCATGAGAGGATAAATCCCATAAAAAATGCTTTCATTTATGAATTCATAAACATATGGCATAATTATACTTCCATGTTTATCATACATCTTTGAACATTGATGAGCAGAAATCATCTTATGATAAGCTATACTCCTCCTATAATTTAATTCAATATCATTGAAATTCCAATCTGTTAGCGAAGCCATTTCGAAAGGAAAGCCAGAAAGATAAGGAAAACCAAAAGATGCTACACCCATTTCAACACAATTTCCACTTATTTTTGTATCTGGCTCATTCTCATCTAGCCATTCTGATAGATACTGCAGATATTCCACCATTGACGTCATGCCATGAATGCCTGGTTTGAAATTGTTTGCACCATAAACCAATGGAAAATCTGTGTATTGAAAACGGGTTTCATTCATATCGATATATCTACACATTTTCATGAAATTATCAATTTCTACTCCATTTATGATAGCATGATATTTTTCAGCATTTTCAAAAGCAAGTTGTACCGTTTGGAGCATCATGGTTGCTATGTTGTACCCTGGCAATTCTGGATCAGTATTTAATGGAATCCTGCCGACCCATGAATCAGGCGCCCAGTTTGGTCCCCTAATTATTTGCCCTAGAATAATGTCTCCATTTACATCCTGTATAGTGGAATTTTCCACTGCTCTCGCTTTCATTTTAATGAAAATACTTCCATTTTTAGCATAATAATTAATTAGATTCATAAATTCCTCATAATTTGGAGAAGGCTCATATATACCCCGCAAAGATTTTGGTTCAAATTGGGTTGGGAGTGTATATTCAGCTGTATAAACATTCTTGCTGTTAAATTCCGGCAAAAGTTTTGCCTGATTTTCATTATAAAAATGTCCTTGTACAGCTCTTATTCCAAAATCAGCAAATTCTCCAGTAGAGTTCATGAATTTTTGATCAATACTTCTATTGAAATACTGTGGAAAGAAATTATAGTATCTATCCAATGCACTTCTAAAACCCCATCCTGCATCACATTTATATAGGTAGATGGTGAAATTCACACTATTAAATGGAGTTAGAGGAGACAAACCAAAACTGAAGGATATTCCAAATTTATTTAAATTAGCATCATAGAAAATTCTGAAAATGCGAGGCTTTGATAAGGGAACTGCAATTGATATCCCTACTTTGTTATTTGTTATTGCAGATGCGGGATATGGAGAAAGTAGCAAATAGCTACTTTCATCAGCATTTATAACCATTTCATAGATCCCATTTTCTATCTTATGCCAATTCCTTATATCATCCCACCATTTCCATTGATTGGCATCTATGGGCAGGAGGAAATAGACATCTAATGCCTTTTCTTCATTATTTCTTTCAATCTCACCATTTATTTCAATATAGTTTCCTTTTGATTCATAGCTTGCTATAAAGCTAAGTCCGTTAAAACTCCCCTCATAAACAAGTTTATTTTGCTCTTCTCCTAATGTCCCTACAATGGCTTTCATCTTAGTTTTCTCTGGCATTTCGTAAAGGCATATATCATCAAACCATGCTGTACTTTCGCTGGCTCCAGGAGGGGCATTATTTTTTGGACCCTTAAAGACGAGAAATATTTTCGCATCTTTCGCATCTGTTGGTGATACAAAGATTTTCGAAAACTGTTTCCAAGAGTTTACGGTGTGATGTATCTCCATCTCCTCTCGACTTATTTCGTATCCATTGGAGTCATAGAATATGCAGTATGCATACATTGAGAGAGTCCACCAGTCAAGAAATCCGAAATCATTCATTGCAAAAAGTGACAAACAATACTCTTCTCCCCCTTCGATTTCAATTGATGAAGAGAGATATGCCATTTCATTTGGTTTGTTAGCGGATGGTGCAAACATTTTCAGTGATTTATTACCAGAATGGATGTTTTGTTCATCTAACGATATGTCTATATCTCCTTGCAAGGCGTAAGGCTGCCATCCATCTGCTATACCATCTCCATTAGCATCAATCTCGAAACCTGCATTGTAAACCAAGTTTTCTATCTCGTAATCTGGTGTTAGATCTCTAATATAGAATACCTGCGATGGTTTATCTACTAGTTCTATACTATCTATCTTTAAGCTTTCAATAGATCCATTTTCATTTAGAATCAAATCCATTCCATCATTGGTAGATACATCAAAGGTATTATTGATCTCACTTGTTACTGGAAAATTCATTAGTAAAACAAAAGCAACACCTATTACAACTACCTCCTTCATAGTTTTATTAATTTTCCCATCATATATATACTATTTTACCCAAATTTATACCAAATTAATAAGCGATTTCATAAGAAAAAATGCCTTAACTTTTAGAGATGCATGTACTAGGTTGGATATTATATACTATTGAAATCCATCATTGTTACTTTACCTGTATGTAGTTCAGCAATTGGTATCTTTGCTGGGTTTGGTATGAAATTCATCATTTTTTGATAACCCGTTTGTTTCTGCCAACTAGAAGCATTAATCAATGTAACTCCTCTATATTCTCCAATACCAGCTAGATGTACATGTCCTGTTACAAATATATCTGGTATTCTATCAATAACCATATAATCTCTATGCTCCGGTGCAAGCGGGGTGTACCCTCCATATACTGGTGCTAGATGATGTTTTTGAAGCATCACCTTCATAATTTCAAGAGGTTCATTATATTTTAAAGTAGATATCCTTGTAGCATAATCTAGCATACTCTGACCATGATATGAGAGTATTTCAACACCATGAATAGTGAAACTGCAGGGGTTTCCTATAAAGGTTATATCATTTCCAGTGAATAAATCTTGTATTTCTTTCTCAAAAGTAGGTTGTGGTTCAGCAGGTCTAACTGCATCATGATTACCTGGCTGTATTATAACAGATATATAATCTGGTATCATACTTAGATAGTCTGCTAATGCCTCATACTGTTTATAGAGATCAGTTATAATCAAATCTTTTTCTTGATTAGGATAAACTCCTATGCCATCTACTACATCTCCAGGTATTATCAAATATTTTATTCTACCAGCTACCTCCCTCTGTCGTATATTACCAAGTTTTCCTTTTAACCATTTTATAAAGAGATTCCATTGGTGTTCCATAAATTCTCTACTACCAACATGTAAATCTCCTATAAAAGCAGCATATATAGGTATATCAGTGGTATGATGATGATTATTTAAACTTATATCTGGAAACACTATCTTTGATATAACAAATAAATCTCCTTGTTTACTAAGTTGCCCTACTATTCCTATAATCTCATCTTCTAAAACTAATTTCGCTTGTTGGAAAACATCTGATTGTTTCTTCAATGCTATAGCTGTTACTATACCTGTATCATCTTCTAATTCAATTAATCTATTACCATTAACAGTTGTTCTAACCTCATTGACTATACCTATAAGTTGTATTTCTTTGAAATCAACTTTCTTTAAACGATTTATAGGTATAACTTGAGCTACTTCTCTACGTTGTGTTCTAAGGATTTTCCTAAGAGTTTCAAATCTATCTGAGAATAGTTTAGCAAAATCCTCTGTTGAACCTTCAGATAAACTTTTACCAGTTATATCTTTAATAATTTTTATATCCGATTGATATTCTTTAGCAACTGGTTTCCATGTAGAAGTAGAGATAATTTCTCTTCCATTATCTTTTATTTCTTCTTTAAATTGTATAGATGATTGTCCTATTTCTCCTTCAACTGGTATAGTTATTTGTCTAATAGAGGGTATATGTTTTGATATCTCTTCTTCATCTATTCCAGCATGGGGTAAATCTATTGTTTCATCTAAATTCTCTTCGAGCTCTTTTACTTGGTTTAAAGTTAAAATAAGTGGATATTCTTTGAGTTGACTGATAATTCTATTAGAAAATTCTTCTGGATCATCCTTTTTTAGTATATACTCTAATGTATCTGGTTGTATAAGTGTTCCATGCGATGAGAATATCTTGATTATTGATTCCATCTCTTCCCTACTCACCTATCCCACTAAAAATTTATGATTTTTTGAGGGTAAAATAATATTATATCGTCATAGGTTTTTAGAGTTACGGTATAATAAAATCTTTGAATAGATGTTCTACATAAGGCTAAAATATTGGTATTATAATGTTCCTCCTGAGGAATACCTTATGTATCTTACTAAGGAAGAAGAAAAAATCCTTGAAGGAGAATATGGAGAAGTAATGGAACGTATGTTCCGTCTCTTAGTTCGACTAGGAGATATATATAAGGCAGAGAAGATGATACCAGTTGGTTCAGTTCAAGTTGCAGGTGTAAGCTATAAATCTATCTCTGACCCAGGTTTAGAGTTTCTAGAAGATTTAGCTTCAAAAGATGCAAAGGTTAAAGTTCTTACTTTTCTAAATCCAGCTGGAATGGATCTAGAAAACTGGGATAAACTAGGTTTCCCAAGGGATTTCGCTGAGAAACAGATTAGAATAATGAATGCTTTCAAGAAAATGGGTATAGTTATAACATCAACCTGTACACCTTATCTAGCTGGTAATCTACCGAGGTCTAGAGAACATATAGCTTGGTCTGAATCCTCAGCAGTTTCTTTTGCTAACTCTGTTATAGGAGCTAGAACCAATAGAGAAGGAGGCCCATCGGCATTAGCTGCTGCTATATGCGGTAGAACACCATACTATGGTTTACATCTCTGGGAGAATAGACAACCAACTATAAAAATAGAGGTAGATGCTAGATTAGAATTCAACTCTGATTTCGGTGCACTGGGATACTATATCGGGAAGCAAGTTAAAAATAAAATACCATACTTTACAGGTATAAAAAATGCTAACACTGATCAACTGAAAGCTCTTGGAGCTGCAATGGCTGCATCTGGAGCAGTAGCATTATATCATATAGAGAATCTTACACCAGAATCTGATTTAATCTCTAAGGATAATCTCGAAACAATAAATGTTACACAAAAAGAGATAGATGAAACATATGATACTCTGACATCTGGAGTAGAACCAGATATTGTTATTCTAGGTTGCCCTCATGCATCTCTAAGAGAGATATCAACCCTTGCATCTAAAGTTAAAGATAGAAAACTTAGGAAACCAGTTTGGATCTGTACATCTAGGATGATGAAAGAAGCCGCAGATCGTATGGGTTTCACCGAGATCATAGAGAAAGCAGGAGGTTATATAGTTGCAGATACCTGCATGGTTGTATCTCCAATAGAAAAAATGGGTTATAATACAACTGGTGTAAACTCTGGTAAAGCAGCCAATTATCTACCTGGTTTCTGTAAACAAAAAGTTGTTTTTGCAAATATAGATAGACTATTGGAGGCTATAGAATGAAAGGGAGAATGATATCACCTGGTAAAGCAGAAGGTGAAGCCATTGTATCATCTGAACCAATAGGGTTCTACGGTGGTATAGATATTAAAACAGGTGTTGTAATAGAAAAAGGGCATCCTCTTGAAGGAGAATGCGTTAAAGATAAAATCCTCATATTTCCATACGGTAAAGGCTCAACAGTTGGATCATATGTTATCTATGGACTTAAAAAGAATAATGTAGCACCAGCTGCTATTATCAACAAAGAAACAGAAACCATTGTAGCAACAGGTGTAATACTAGCAGGTATACCATGTGTAGATCAAATAGATATAGAAAAGATAAAAAATGGAGATAGGGTTATAGTAGATGCAGATAAAGCAGAGGTTACAGTTATCTCCTAAGAATATTTAGGAAAGAGAGCTTTGGTAGATGCTGTTCTAGTAGATACAGTATATAACTCTTTGGCATACTAACTGGTAATGGATCAGACCATACGCTTTCTAATCCATCAGAGATATCACCATCACCATTTGGATCATCTATAGCTTTAACTTTAACACTATATGTGCCCTTTGTATTCCATATATGAGATGCTGAAATAGTTTCACCAGAATTATGTGGGCCTATCCAACCGCTGGTGCTGCCATCATCCCAGTCAAACATATAATATATCTGATCTCCATCTGGATCAGTAGTACTAGTTGTATAGGTATATGAAATCCCTGGTCTACCATATGTTGGACCAGATGGCATAGCTGGTTTAGCAGGTGGAGAATTGGCTGATATAACAACTGTTTTTGGAAGAGAGAAATCGCTCTGTGCACCATTCTCATCTTCTGCTTTTACCCTCACATTATATACGCCTGGTAGTAGCCAAGTATGATATACACTTACTGTGGAACCAGAGTGATAGTAACTAGTCCATTCGTCAATAGTTCCATCTCCATCCCAGTCCCAACCATATCTGACATTATCTCCATCTGGATCAGTAGTACTAGTTGTATAGGTATATGAAACTCCTGGTTTACCGTACGATGGTCCATCTGGTGTACTAGGCTTAGAAGGAGGATTATTCGCTCCAGATATAATCACTTGTTTAGAAGGCGAGAAACCACTCTGTGCACCATGTATATCCTCTGCTTTAACCCTCAAATAGTATACCCCTGGACTATGAAACATTATATTTACATAATGTGTTGCTCCAGAGGGATAATAACTAGTAGACCAATAATCTACGATTCCATCGCTATCAACATCCCAACCATATCTAACTAGATCATCATCTGGATCAGTAGTACTAGTAGAATAGGTTAACCACTCTTCTGTTTCACCTGTAGATGGGCCAGATGGTTTACTAGGTGTATTAGGTGGAGTGTTCATAGATTCCTCCCCTGTTATCACAAAAGCCAAATCTAGAGATGTTTCAAAATCTGGTGGTTCATAAAGATCTGTCCAATCTAACTCATACCAGAAACCATGTACTGCATCATCATTCCAATGATCATCTGAAGATTTCCAGCCCCATCTAGGTTGAGGAGATGCAGGTTCCACAATTGCTGAGACACTTAACCAGTAAATCGTTCCTTCTGTCTGAATAAATGGATCTTCTATATTTTCGATATTATACTGCCAATACAAAATATGGTTATCAGGTATGTAGAATCCTTCACCGGGGTCATACCATCCTTGTGATCCTTCCCATGGTCCTGCAACTACCCAATCTGTTGGATAAAATGTTCTTTCCCAAAGGGTCACTCCAGGTCTACTGTATGGTATTTCTGGTGGATCTGCTGGAATGTCAGCTGCTATTGCTATTGAAAAGGCAGTAATATTGCCAATATTGTCATTGAGCCATGAGCCCCAAAAATGAATGTCTGAAACAGGACCAGTTTCTGTACAAAGCCAATCGTCTGCTAGACAATTTTGTGGCCATACTTCTTCGACATATGTCGCATCAACATCCCAACCTAGAGGATCAGGAAGTTGAGGAAAATGCATTTTATATGGGTCACCTGGATTCCAATCAGCTAATATACCAGATATAGGCATAATCAACAGCATACATATTAGAAAACCTATAATCTTCTTC